>JAYWAX010000261.1:0-5784 GCA_043782125.1 Acetobacteraceae bacterium
CGCAAAGCCGCCTGGCTCAGGCGGACCCATTCGTCCTCGCATGCGATCGGAAGCAGCGACTCGACGACGGCTGACGAGGGGGCTTCCGCAAGCAAGCGGAGGAGGATGGCGACCCCTTCCCGCCGTCCCAACAGGCCCAAAGACAAAGCGGCGGACTGGGCAGCGGCTGGATGGAGATCGGTCAAAAGGTCGATAAGCGTGGCGAAAACGGCGGGATGGGCGCGCGCGCAGGGGCAGGCGGCAGCGCGGATGGCGGGGTCGTTGTCGCGGAGGGCGCCGGCCACCAGGTCCATGGGGAGTTGGCAGCCCAAAGCGGCCGCGGCGCGGAAGGCGTGGCGGCGGCCGGGTCCGCAAATGGCATGGGCCACGATCAGGCGCGTGACCGCGTCCTTCGCGCCAAGGACGGACAAAGCTTCCAGGGCCGCGGTTTGCTCGGCGATGTCGTGGTTCAGGCCAAAGCCAGCGAAGCGGCGGCACAGGGCTTCCAGCGCGGGGATGGCCTCCGGCAATGCGCGGCGGGCGGCTTCGCGTGCCAAGGGGGCGGCGTCGTTCTGGCGGGCGCCGGGAAGCGCCGCGATCAGGTCCGCGTCCGCGAGGGCCGCCGGGTCGAACGGCGGCCTGTCAGGCGGTATCGCGGCCGGCGGTGCGGCGGGCAGGGGCGCCGGTGTGCCTCGCGCGGCGAACAGGTCCGGTTGTCTGGGCGTGGCCATAGGCGCGACTTCATGGCAAAACGCTTTCGCAAGCAAGCGTCCCGAGGGCCAGGATTCCATGAGCACCATCGAAACCGGCGGTATCGACTGCGACCTGCACCCCGCCGTGCCGAGTTTGAAAGCGCTTTTCCCCTATTTGTCGGATCATTGGCGGGACATCGCGGTGCAGCGCGGCATGGGGGAGCTGGATTCCATCTCCTATCCGGTCAACGCGCCGCTTTCGGCCCGGCCCGACTGGCGGATTTCCGGGCAGAAGCCGGGTTCCAGCCTGGACCTGTTGCGCCAGCACGCGCTGGATCCGTTCCGGACCAGTATCGCGATCGCCAATTGCCTTTACGGCGTGCAGTTGCTGTTCAGCGAGGATCTGGGCGCCGGTTTCGCCAAAGCCCTGAACGACTGGATGGCGGCGGAGTGGCTGGATAAGGAGCCTCGGTTGCGCGCCAGCATCGTGGTGCCCGCGCAGAACCTCGAAATGGCGGTGGACGAGATCAACCGTGTCGCCGGCGATAAACGTTTCGTTCAGGTGCTGATGCTGGTGATGGGCGACATGCCTCTGGGCAAGCGCCATTACTGGCCGATCTACGCGGCGGCGCAAAAACATGGACTTCCGATCGGAATTCACGCGGGCAGTTCGTACCGGCATCCCGTGACCTCGATTGGCTGGCCATCTTATTACACGGAAGATTACGCGGCGCAGGCGCCGGCGTTTCAGCAGGCGTTGTCGAGTTTGATCTGCGAGGGTGTCTTTACGAAGTTTCCCGATCTGAAAGTCGTGCTGTTGGAGTCAGGTTTCACGTGGCTGCCCGCGCATCTGTGGCGGCTGACGAAATTCTGGCGCGGATTGCGGATGGAAGTACCCTGGGTCGATCGCGCGCCGGCGGAGATCGTGAAGTCGAATGTGCGGCTGACGATTCAGCCCTGCGACAGCCCGCCTACCGAGGAAATGTTCCAGAAGCTGATGGAACACATGGACAGCGACGAGTTGCTGCTGTTCTCGACCGATTATCCGCACTGGCAGTTCGATGGCGAGGACGTGTTGCCTCCGGGTCTGTCGCCGGCGTTGGTGCGCAAGATCATGATCGACAATCCACGGGCGACGTATTCGCGGTTGGCGTCCTTGGGGTAACGGCATTTGGGGGGCGGCGGACTTGTTCGCCGCTTCGATGGCCCGGGTGACGGCGGTCTTCGACGCCGCGGCGATCGGCTCAAGCCTTTTCCAGATCCCATTCCTCGGCTGAGGCGCCCGCCAGCGACTGGATCAGCGCCTCGTCCGCGGCGAGCGCCGCGGCGGGCCCATGATGCACGACGACGCCGTGATCCAGAACATACGCGGTGTCGGCGATTTCCAGGCTCAGGCGCACATTCTGTTCCACCAGCAGAACGGTCATGCCTTCCTGTTTCATGCTGGCGGCAATGCGGAACACGTCGCGCACGATCAGCGGCGCGAGGCCTTGCGACGGCTCGTCCAGAATAAGAACTTTCGGGTTCAGCAGCAGCGCCCGGGCGATGGAGAGCATTTCCTGCTCGCCGCCCGACAGTTGGCGGCCACGGTTCATCTTGCGCTCCTCCAGGCGGGGGAAGAGTTCGTAGATGCGCCGGATGGTGAAGGGGCCATCGACGCCCTGGGGGACTTTCAGATTGTCTTCCACGGTCAGATTGGCGAAGACCCGGCGTCCTTCGGGGACATAGCCGACGCGTTGCCGGGCGATTTGATAAGGCTGCATTTTCGTGCAGTCCTTGCCAAAGACCTTCACGGTGCCGGAGCGCGCGGGCGTCAGGCCCATGATACTCCGCATTGTCGTGGTCTTGCCCGCGCCGTTACGGCCGAGAAGTGTCGTGATGCTCCCCTCCGCGACGGAGAGGCAGACATCGTGCAGAATATGGCTCTTGCCGTAGAACGTATTGAGCCGGTCGATCTCGATCGCGTTCATTCCGGATTTCCCAGATAGGCGTTCTGCACATGCGTATTGGCGGCGATTTCGGCGGGCGTGCCCTCGGCGAGGAGTTTGCCTTCTGCCAGGACGGAAATACGGTCGGCGAGATGGAAGACGACGCGCATGTCATGCTCGATCAGGACGATCGTGTATTTTGAATCGCGGTGCAGGCGGCGGATCAGACCGGTGACCTGGTAGGTTTCCTCGTCGCCCATGCCCGCTGTCGGTTCGTCGAGCAGCAGCAGGCTTGGTTTCAGGGCCAGGGCCATGGCGATTTCGGCGGCGCGCTGGTCGCCATGGGACAGTTCTCCCACCAGGCGATCGGCTTTGGCGGTCAGGTTGGCCATGGTCATGACCTCGTCCGACGCGTTTTCCACGCGTTTGCTGTCGGTACCGTTGAGCCAGGTGCGCAGGCTGAAGCCGAGGCCGGTTTCGACGGCGATACGGGCGTTTTCGCGCACCGTCAGTTCCGGGAAGATTTCTGTGATCTGGAAGGTCCGGCCCATGCCGAGTTTCACGCGGCCCGCCGCCGGGATTTTGTTGATGTTCTGGCCATCCAGCAGAATATCGCCCGCGGTCGGCGGGAAGAAGCCGGTAATGAGGTTGAAGAAGGTGGTTTTGCCTGCGCCATTGGGGCCGATGACGGCGCGGAGTTCGCCGCTCTGGACCGCCATCGACACGTCGGACACTGCGGTCAGGCTGCCAAAATTCTTGCTGGCGCCGCGCACTTCCAGTTTGGGCGTGGGCATCATGCGCTGGTCCTTTTTTGCAGCATGCCCATCAGTCCCCGGGGGAAGAACAGGACGACCAGGACAAAGGTCAGGCCGACGAAGAACATCCAGTTCACGGTCATCGACGAGATGTAGTCTTGCAGCATCACGAAAAGGACCGCGCCGACCAAGGGACCCCAGAAGGCACGCATGCCGCCCATCACGGTGATCATCACGATGTTCCCGGACATCGTGTAATTCAGGCCCAGGGGATCGGCGAAGTTATTCAACAACGCGTACAGCGCGCCGGCGAGGGCCGTGAAGAAGCAGGAAATCGAGAACGACAGCCAAATATGGCGCTCGACGGGAATGCCAAGGAAGCGGGCGCGGCGCTCGTTTTCGCGGATCGCCAGCAGGCTGCGCCCGAAGGGGGATCGCAGCAGCAGCGCCTGCAGGCCGACGGCGAGGCCGAAGACGAACAGGATGAAGAAGTAAAACAACGTGTTGTTGCCAGCGATATCCAGCTTGAACACGCCGAAATCCAGCGGCATGCGGGCGAAGCCGCGCAGACCGTCGTAACCGCCGGTGACTTCGTCCCACTTATACGCGATGTAGAAGCAGACCTGTCCGAAGGCGATGGTCACCATCGCAAAATAAACGCCGCGGCGGCGCACCAGCAGCAGCCCGAACAGCGTGCCCGCGATGCCGCCAAGCAAGGTTCCGGCGATAATGCCCAGAGGGGTCGAGGCCGACACGAATTTCATGAACAAGCCGCAGCCATAGGCGCCGAGACCGAAATAGGCGGCATGACCGAAACTCATGACGCCGGTGAAGCCGAGAAGGAGGTTGAAGCTCATTGCGGCCAGGGCGAAGACCAGGACGCGTCCGGCGAGCGCGGTATAGCCGCCAAGATAGGGCAGCCAGAAGGGGACGGTCAGCAGCATCGCCCAAACGACGATCAACTGGCCATGGCGCTGTAAGAAAGTCTGGTTCATGACAGCATCCCTTCCTCGCCCAGGAGTCCGCGGGGGCGGATCAGCAGGACGATGGCCATGATGACGTAGATCACGGCTTCGGCGCCGGCGGGGTAGAAGACGGTGGTCAGGGCGGCGGCGACTCCGATCAGCAGGCCGCCAAGCAAGGTGCCGGTCAGGCTGCCGACGCCGCCGACGATGATGGCGATGAAGCTTGGCATAATAAGGTCGTCGCCCATGTTCGGATTAAGACCGATCTGCCCCGCCGCGAGCACGCCCGCGAGGCCTGCGAGGAAGCTGCCGACCGCGAAATTATAGGACCGCAGCGCCGCGACGTTCACGCCAAGCGCGGAGACGGTGTCGAGATCGAGCGTTCCGGCGCGGATGCGCATGCCGACGCGGGTATAGCGCAGGAACAGGAACAGCCCGGTCACGGCCACGATGACCACCGCGACCATGAAGACGCGGTACCAGGTGATAAAAAAGAGATCGGCTGTGACGGGCAGCGACAGGATATCGGGTATGCCAAGGGGGAGCGGGCTCGGACCCCAGATGAAGCGGCAGACATCCTGGATGATAAAGCCCAGGCCGAAGGTGAGCAGAAGGCTGTAGATGTGGTTGCGCGCGTAGACGTGCCGGATCATTAACTGTTCGATGGCGTAACCGAACACCGCGGTCAGCAACGGCGAGACGATCAGCGCGCCCCAGAAGCCTATGTAGGGTGTCAGCATGTAAGCGAAATAGCCGCCAAGCGCCAAAAAATTGCCGTGCGCGAAATTCACCACATTACTGAGATTGATGATCAGGGAGAGGCCCAGAGCCATCAGCACATAGAATGCCCCAACGATCAGCCCGTTGGTGAGATTGAACAGAACGAGTTGGAGCATGCGCCGGATCCAGACTGGGAAACAAGGAAACACGCCGCGCGGAACGTCCGCGCGGCGTTCGCCGTTGGATCAGGTGGGGTAGACCATTTTGCAGCCGGTGGATTCGACGGGGCCCGCCGCTTCCTCGCCGGTGATGGTGGCGGCGATGGTGTAGAGATTATCGGGATCGCCTTCGGGCGGGTGCATCTGACCGATATAGATGTCGCTCATAAGTTGGTGGTCGCCCGCGCGGTAGCGAATTTTGCCCGGCATCAGGGAGACTTCTGGCGGCAGTTCCAGATCGGCCAGGGCCATCGCCATTTTCAGGCCGTCGAGCGACTTCGCCTTTTCGGCAGCGAGGCGGATCGCGTGGACGGAGACATAGGCCATCCAGTGGCGGGCGGTGGGTTTCTTGCCGATGACCGGGGAAATCGCGTCGACGAAGGTTTTCACGGCGGGGACGTTGGGCTGGTTCCAGTACCATTCCATGACCCACCACCCGGCCTGTGCTTCCTTCGGCACGGAGCGGACCGATTCGATTTCGAACAGAGCGCCGCCAAGAGCCATTTCCTTGCCCATGCCGAACTGCA
>JAYWAX010000262.1:0-5782 GCA_043782125.1 Acetobacteraceae bacterium
GGCCGCCGCGACCGGAATCGCGATCCTCGGATTTGTTGTGGAGCGCTTGTTGCTTCGGCACCTGTATGGAAAAGAGGAACTTTACCAACTTCTTTTCACCTATGCCCTGGTCCTGATATTGGGCGATGCCGCGAAAATCTTGTGGGGAACGGGACAACTCTCGGTCTCCCGCCCGCCATCGATTGAAGGCAGCATCACGGTGTTCGGCACGTTGCTGCCCACTTATAATCTGTTCGTGATGATCGTCGGATTCGCGATCGCGATCGGGTTCTGGGTTATTCTGCAACGTACCAGCGCGGGCCGCATGATCCGCGCCGCCGCGATGGACCGCGAAATGCTGAGCGCTCTGGGCGCCAATGTCGGTGTGCTGTACTCCGGCGTTTTCATCGTCAGCTCGTTTCTGGCGGGCCTGTCCGGGGCGCTGGTGTCGCCGATCAAGGCGATCGTTCCGGGTATGGACGTCGAAATCATCGTCGAGGCCTTCATTGTCGTCGTCATCGGCGGCCTCGGCTCCTTCTGGGGCACCTTTTTGGGCGCCCTGATATACGGCCAGGTGCTGTCTTTCGGCATTCTGATCTTCCCACGCTTCTCAATCTTTTCGGTGTTCGCCCTGATGGCGGTCATCCTGATTGTCCGCCCCTGGGGTCTGCTGGGGAGGCCGTTGAAATGAGCCGCCGTCTTCCCTGGATTCTGATCGTCCTCGTCCTGGCGCTGACAATTCCATGGTTTGGGTCGCGCTATTATACCTTCCTGGCGACACAAATCGCGATCCTGTCGCTGTTCGCCGTCAGCTATAATCTGCTTCTGGGCACGACCGGCCTCGTATCGTTCGGTCATGCCGCGTATTTCGGCCTTGGTGCCTATGCCACCGGACTGCTGATGAAGGAACTGCAAGCCCCGTTCCTGATCGCCTTGCTGGCGGGCGGGCTGCTGCCAGCCGCCTTCGCCGCGCTGTTCGGCTATTTCTGCGTGCGCCTGACCAAAATCTATTTTTCCATGCTGACCCTCGCCTTCGCGCAGATCGTCTGGGCTATTTGTTTCCAATGGAATGAAGTCACCGGCGGCGATCAGGGGATATCGTCGATTCCCTACCCTGGCCTCGACTGGATGGGCGCAATCCCGGGCCTTGCCGGGTTCCGCACCGGCGATCGCTTTTATATCGCCTGCCTCGTGCTCGTCATTGCCGGAATTTGGGTTTTGCAACGAATTACCAACTCGCCCTTCGGCCGCCTGCTGACCACAATCCGCGAAAACCCCGAGCGCGCGTCGTTCATCGGTATCGATGTCCGGCGCTACGAACTGGCGGCGTTCGTGATTTCCGGTGGCTTCGCGGGCATATCCGGTGGATTGTTTGGCATCTTCAACCGTGGTGTCTTCGCCGACTTCATGTTTTGGCCGAAATCCGCCGAGGTGCTGATCATGACCATTCTGGGCGGCATGAATCACTTCTGGGGACCTGTGGTTGGAACCGTATTGATGGTGGTGCTGAACCAACAAATCACCTCTTATACCGAATATTGGCCGCTGGTGCTTGGTACGATCCTGCTGGTGCTGCTGTTCGCATTCCCGGGCGGACTGATGGGCGCGCTGGAAGCCGGAACGAAACGCCTGCGCGGACAAAAAACAGGGGGTGGCGATGCTTGATATCGACAACGTCACCAAGACATTTTCGGGATTTACCGCCGTGTCGGGCGTCAGCCTGACCGTGGACAAGCAACAGATCGCGGCGGTGATCGGACCCAACGGCGCGGGGAAATCGACCTTCTTCAATCTGATCACCGGTCATCTGACGCCGGATACCGGCGCCATCCGGCTGAACGGGCGCGATATCACCGGGATCGCCCCGCATAAAATCTGCGGCGCCGGCATGGGACGATCCTTTCAACGGACCAACATCTTTCCGAAACTGACGGTTTTCGAAAACGTTCAGGCCGCCTACCTCGCCCACCGCGGCAAAGGCGGCAATTTCTGGAGCGCCGCCGAACGATTTTACCGCGCGGAGACCGAAGCATTGCTGACCTCGATCGGCTTGTGGGAGCAACGCGAATCTATCGGCGGAATCATGTCGTATGGCGCCCAGAAGCAGTTGGAACTGGGCCTCGCGCTGGCGTCCGACCCCACGCTGTTGCTGCTGGACGAACCCACGGCGGGCATGTCTGCGGCCGAAACGCATGACGCGATTCGCCTGCTGGAACGCATCGCCGGGGAGCGGGAATTGACGCTGTTGTTCACAGAGCATGACATGGAAGTCGTATTTTCCATCGCCCAGAAAATCGCAGTTTTGCACCAGGGCCGGAAAATCGCCGAGGGCACGCCCGCCGAGGTTCGCGCCGATCCGGAAGTGCGGCGTATTTATCTGGGGCATCACTGATGGACGCGCTGCTGTCGATTGATGCGATCCACACCGCCTATGGATTGTCCAAGGTGTTGTTCGGAATAACCGCGGACATTCGCCAGGGCGAATGCGTTTGCCTTCTGGGCCGCAACGGCGTTGGCAAATCGACAACGATCCGCACAATCATGGGCCTCGCGGTTCCCAGCCAAGGCAAAATCGTCTGGAAAGGCGAGGACATCACGGGTTGGGCACCGCATCGTATCGCCCGCGCGGGCATCGGTTTCGTGCCGGAAGACCGGCGCGTCTTCGCCGAGCTGACGGTTTGGGAAAACCTGGACATCGCCGCGCGCGCCGCTCGCCGTCCGGGACATTGGACGATCGACGCGCTGTTCGATCTGTTTCCGCAACTTGCCGCGATTAAGGGCCGCATGGGCGGTTTCCTGTCGGGCGGCGAGCAACAGATGCTGACCATCGCGCGCACGTTGATGACCAACCCGGACCTGCTGTTGTTGGACGAACCGTCGGAAGGACTGGCACCGCTGGTCGTCGATATGTTGCTGGAAAAGATCGCCGACCTGAAAAAAAGCGGGCTGACGATTCTGCTGGCGGAACAAGGGCTGCAATTCTCTCTGGCGCTGGCCGACCGTGTCTATGTGCTGGAAAAAGGCGAGGTTCGTTATACCGGTCCGTCCAGCGCGTTGCGGGATGACAAGGACCTCGCGGACCGTCTGCTGGCGCTGTGATGGCGCCGTGCCGGCGGAGGATTTAAGGTCGCGGCGGCGTTGGGTCGCGTGAAGCCGTTGGGCACCGATCGTTTCAAGCAAAACTTTACCAGTGAGTTAAGAAAGCCCAAGGGAGCGAGATTGACGGAGTTGGGGCGGAGCAAGCCGGGTTGCAAGGGGCGTTGAGCGGAAAGGGAGGATTTCGACATGCACGCGACGCATTTGGTGATTGGCGGCGGATCGGCGGGCTGCGTGATGGCGGCGCGTCTGTCGGAGGACCCCGCCAATCATGTGATTTTGGTCGAGGCGGGTACGGATCACGCGCCGGACCAGGTCCCGGACGATATTCGCGACACCTATTCCGGCAGCGCGTTGATGAATCCCGCGTATTTCTGGAAGAATTTGAAAGTCCGCCGCAACGCGGACGCGACGCCGGTTTATTACGAGCAGGGACGGGTATTGGGTGGCGGGTCCTCGGTGAATGGCCAGGTCGCGTTGCGTGGCGCGCCGGAGGATTACGACCACTGGAACGAAATTGGCGCGAGGGGCTGGGACTGGAATTCGGTGTTGCCGTATTTCCGGCGGCTGGAAACCGACCTGGATTATACCGACCAATCGCATGGCGGTCAGGGTCCGATCTCGGTGCGCCGGATGCCGATGGAACAATGGGACGATTTTACCCTCTCCGTCACGAAGGTCTGGGGCGAGCTGGGGTATAAGTTGCGCCCCGATATGAACGGGGAATTTGGCGAGGGGTATTCGCCGTTGCCCTTGTCCAACGACGGCGATGCACGGCGTTCGACGGCGGTCGGATATCTGGACGCGGCGGCGCGGGCGCGTCCGAATCTGCGGATTTTGGGGCAAACGCAGGCGCGGCGGATCTTGTTCGCGAATGGGCGGGCAACGGGCGCCGAGGTCCGGCGCGAAGGCCGGATCGAGACGCTGACGTCGGATCATGTCGTGGTTTGTTCCGGCGCGTTGCACACACCTTGGCTGTTGATGCTGTCGGGCATTGGGCCGGGCGCGCATTTGCGCCAGCATGGGATCGACGTGGTGCTGGACCGGGCGGGTGTGGGCGCCAATCTGATGGATCATCCCGCGATTCATATTTCCGGATATTTGCCGAAGGTGTCGCGGCATAAGATGGTGCTGCGGCGGAACTACACATATCTGCGCTGGACTTCGGGCATGACGGGTGTGCCAGACGCCGATATGGTGATGATGGCGGTTTGCCGGTCCGCCTGGCACGCGGTGGGGGTGCGCATTGGTACGTTGTCGTCGTATATCGGCCGATCCTATTCGACCGGCGAGGTGCGGCTGAACTCGCCCGATCCGGACGACGAGCCGTATGTGAACTTCAATTGGCTCAGCGACAAGCGCGATCTGGACCGCATGACGGACGCGTTCCGGCGGATGGCGGGCATTTTGCACAGCGATCCGGTGCCGCAGTACCTTTCCAATCTGTTCGCGTCGAAGTTCTCGCAGCGGGTGCGCGATGTCGGGCGCAAGAACCTGAAAAACGCGATTCTGACGAATATCGCGGCGGTCATGATGGATTCGTCGGCGGGTCTGCGGAAGTTGCTGTTCGATCGGGTCATCAGCGATTCGCCACCCATTCCCGTGTTATTGGCCAATCCGTCGCTGCTGGAACAATACGTGCGCGACAATGTGCAGTCGGCATGGCATGCGTCGTGTACCTGCCGGATGGGCGATCCGGGCGATCCGCGGACGGTGGTGGACCCAACCGGCAGGGTGGTGGGGATGGAGAATTTGTTCGTCGCCGATGCCTCGGTGATGCCGGAAGTGTCGCGCACCAACACGAATATTCCGACGATCATGATTGCGGAACGTATTTCCGAAATGGTCAGGGGCCGCTAAAGGATCGCCATTGGGCTGATTGGGCTGCCGGTTCCGCCGACCACCGGCAGCGGGCTGGCCGCGAACAGGAACACATTGCGTCCCGTGCTCGCCAGCGATTTCAGCACCAGGCCTTCCAGCAGGGGAATACCGAAATCGCGAATCAGACGTTGGTGGACCGGAAAGACCGTGCCTTTGGCGAAAGGCAGGACTTCCACGGCGTAATTGTCGGCGCCGACGACAGCGACCTCGCGTTCCGCCAGCCACAGGGCGGCGTCCAGATCGATGCCGGGTTCGGTGTCGAAGGACATCGCGGTGGCGCCACGTTCGGGCCAGCCGGTGCGGATCAGGACGATGTCGCCGGTGGTTGGCTCACTGCCCGCGCGCTTCGCGGCAGCCGCCAGATCGTCGACGCCGATCGCGGTGCCGTCGGGCAGCGGGCCGCCCCGGACGGCGACAATATCCAGAAGGATGCCGCGTCCGGCGATCGGGCCCATCTTGTCGATCCCGCAACGAGCGGCGCCGGTGGACCCGCGCGTGCCCGCGCCCGGAAACCCATTATACAATTCGTCGTCGTACCAGGCGTGGCAGAGTGCGTCGATATGCGTGCCTACATGGGCCGGCATCAGTAACGTATCTTCCGCGAACTGAAACCCGCCGGGACGGCGCGCGCCCGCGGCGTAATCTCCGCCGGATCGCCCCATAAAATGCTGCATGCCCGCGCGATGCGGGGGAAACGGGGTGCGCGAAGATAAATTCTGCGCAAGGCTGACAACCTGGCCTGAGGTCACCAGCGCAGCGGCGCGTTGGATTGAGTCCGGACCGATATGATTCAGGGCGCCACGCTCATCGTCGGGGCCCCAGCGGT
>JAYWAX010000263.1:0-2059 GCA_043782125.1 Acetobacteraceae bacterium
CTCGCGGACCTGAACAACCGCGCCGAAGACCCCGATCTTTGGAAAGACCCCGCCGCGGCGCAGGCCCTGATGCGCGAACGAAATATGATCGCATCCGGCATGGAAGCAGTGCAGCGGCTGGAGACGGACATCTCCGACACGGTCGAACTGATCGAACTCGCGGAGTCCGAGAACGACGCCACGATGATCGCCGACGGCATCGCCAGCCTGCGCGCGATGGCGGCGGAAGCCAAACGGCGCGAGATCGAAAGCCTCCTGTCCGGAGAGGCCGACGCCAACGATTGTTACATCGAGTTGAACTCTGGCGCCGGTGGCACGGAGGCCCAGGATTGGGCGGAAATGCTGATGCGAATGTATATGCGGTGGTCGGAAAAGCATGAATATAAGGTGGAACTGCTGGAAGCCAGCGAGGGCGAGCAGGCCGGCATCAAATCCGCGACCCTGCAGATCACCGGTCCCAACGCATACGGCTGGCTGAAAACCGAGGCGGGCGTGCATCGGCTGGTGCGGATCAGCCCCTTCGATTCGAACGCCCGCCGCCAGACCAGTTTCGCGAGTGTCTGGGTTTATCCAGTTGTTGACGACACAATCGAGATCGAGATCAATCCGGCCGATCTGAAAGTGGACACGTACCGGGCCTCGGGCGCGGGCGGCCAGCACGTCAACAAGACGGAAAGCGCGATCCGGATCACCCATCTGCCGACCGGCATCATCGTCGCCTGCCAGACCGACCGCAGTCAGCATCGCAACCGCGCGACCGCGATGGCGATGCTGAAGGCGCGGATGTACGAGGCCGAGTTACGCAAGCGGGAAGCGATCGTCGCCACGCAGGAAGACGCCAAGACCGATATCGGCTGGGGACATCAGATACGCAACTACGTGCTGGCACCGTATCAGTTGGTGAAGGACCTGCGGACCGGCACGGAAACGTCCAATCCGGGCGCGGTACTGGACGGCGATCTCGATGCGTTCATGGCGGCGGCTCTGGCGGCCAGAGCGGGCGCGACACGGTCGGAGGCGAGCGCGCAGGCGCGGTGATCGGAGGGCGGGGGCAGAGTGAATCCCGACCGGAGACGCGCCCCCATCGACCCGCCGCGTTGCCCCGGCTTCACCACGATCATTGCAGCGCACACGAGATATCCGGCCATTCGCCACAACAAAAGGCCACCCGGCAATCGCCGCGTTCCCTGGGTTGAAACACCTCAGGCGCCGCCCGACGGCCCTGGTCAAATTGCCCCCGCCCCCAACATAATATCCGGCAGGACGTCCAGGAACGGTAAAATGACTCACGCCTACGCCGCTCCGCGAACAAGGCAGCATGCCGTGCCGCCCGCCTCCCGTCGGTAAAGGCAAAATACCTTGCGCCCACCCATCTTCCACGGCCGGATCGTCGTCGCCGTCACCGTCGTCACCATGGGCATCGGCGTCAACGCGCGCACCGCGTTCTCCCTCCTGTTCCCCCCCATTCTCGCCGAATTCCAATGGGACCGAGGCGTCACCGCCGGCGCTTTCTCCTTCGGCTTCGTCGTCTCCGCCATCATGAGTCCGCTGATCGGGCGCATGATGGACCGTTTCGGCCCCCGCGCGGTCATGGAACTCGGCACAATCCTGATGGGCGCCGGGTTCCTGCTGGCTCCGCTGACCTCCAGCCCCTGGCACCTTTATCTGTCGATCGGCATGCTGGTCGGCGGTGGCAGCGTGTGCCTTGGCTACTCCGGCCAGTCGCTCTACCTCCCCAATTGGTTCGTCCGCACCCGAGGCCTCGCCATCGGCATCGCCTTTTCCGGCGTCGGCCTTGGTTCCATCACCTTATTGCCCTGGGTGCAGGCCACGATCCTTGGCGCGGGCTGGCGCGATGCCTGCTGGACACTCGGCCTGCTGATCCTGATCGTTCTCGTGCCCATCAATCTGTTACTGCGCAAACGGCCCGAGGACGTGGGTCAGTTGCCCGACGGCGATGCCGCGCCCACCGCGGCCAGCGTCCCGCCGCCGTCGAACATCGTCGATCCCGTCTGGGCTGCGACCGATTGGACCCTCGCCCGAGCCCTGCGCACCGCGC
>JAYWAX010000264.1:0-5763 GCA_043782125.1 Acetobacteraceae bacterium
CTTCGAAGAAAACGACCGCATGATGGGCATTTCGGGACTGGCCGGCGATCCCGGCTGTCCGCCGCGCCATCCACCGATGCCGCCGCTGCCTCTGGGCAAGACCGGCACGATGTATGCCAAGGCGATGAACAAGTTAGGATGGCACTGGTGGCCCTCCGACGCGGCCATCGCAACCACGGATTACGATGGCCGCGCGAAGTGCATCAATCTTGGACATTGCACGCCGGGCTGCGCGCAGGGGGCAAAGGCCAGCACCGACATCACGTATTGGCCGCACGCGATCCGCGCGGGTGTGGAACTGCGGCCACGCTGCCGGGTCCGGGAAATTGCCGCCAACGCGCAGGGCATGGCCACCGGCGCGATTTATTACGATGCCCAGGGCGTGGAACGATTCCAGCCGGCGGAAATGGTTATCCTGGCCGCCAACGGCATCGGCACGCCGCGGCTGTTGCTGAATTCAAAATCGGCGCGGTTTCCCAACGGCCTCGCCAATTCCAGCGGCCTGGTCGGCAAAAACCTGATGCTGCATCCCTGGCCGATGGTCCAGGGTTATGTGGACCAGGAAGTCGACGGCGACCGCGCGCCGATGCTCAGCCTTTGGAGCAAGGAGTTTTACGAAACCGACCCGGCCCGCGATTTCGTGCGCGGTTACACCCTGCAATTCAGCCGCGGCACCGGCATCGTCAACGAAGCAATCGCCGGCGCGGCCGCGGGCCAGATACCCTGGGGCATCGCGCATCACCGCGCCTATCGCGACCGCGTCTACCACCGCCTGCAAATCGGCGTCGCCTGCGAGGACCTGCCGGAAGAACATAACCGCGTCGTTCTCGATCCCGTGCTGACGGACAGCCATGGCATCCCGGCGGCGAAAATCGAATACACGCTCAGCGAGAACACGTTGCGGATGATGGAACATGGCATCGCGCGGTGCGAGGACATCCTGACCGCCGCCGGTGCGAAAAACATCCATTGTTCGCGCGCCGCGCTCAACAGTCCGGGCCATTTGCTTGGCACCGCGCGCATGGGCACAGATCCGGAACGTTCCGTCGTCAACGCATGGGGACGGAGCCACGACGTGAAGAACCTGTTCATGGTCGATGGCAGCATCTGGGTCACCGGCGGCGGCGTGAACCCGACCTCTACCATCCAGGCTTTGGCGCTTTATGTCGCCGACAGCATCAAGCAGCGCCTGGCCACCCTGTTCGATTGAGGCAGACATGACAGACAATCTTCTCTCTCCGGCTGAAACCGAAGACTTCCGCTGTATTGCGGGGCTCATGATCCCCGCCAGCGTGGAATTCGGTGTTCCGGGCGCGGACGATCCCGCGATCTTCGCCGATATCGTCAAATCCATCGGCCGCGATTTTTCGGACGTACGCGCCGCTTTGGCGGCCATCGCGGCGATCGCGGGCGGCAGGCTGTCCGCGCAAACGGACGCGCGCCGTGCTGCCATCGCGGAAGAATTTCAAAGCCGTAACGCCGGCCTGGGCACCATCGTGGGCCGGGTCATCCTGCAATGTTACTATCGCGACGATCGCGTTGTCCGCTCGCTTGGCCTCGAACCGCGCGCGCCCTTCCCGAAAGGCCACACATTGGAGCAAGGCGACTGGTCGCTGCTCGACCCGGTGCGGGCGCGTCCAAAGATGTGGCGGGACGCGCCCTGACATGGCATGGCGCGCAGTCCGGCTGCAGGACCAGCCGATCGTCGGGCCGGACTTGCACCCGAGCATCGGCGTCAATATCCAGGGCCCGTCGCTGATCCGCGTGCCCGATTGGGTCGAAAACCCGCTTGGCGCTTATTATCTATACTTCGCCGATCACAAAGGCGCCTATATCCGCCTCGCCTACGCAGACCGCCTGACCGGGCCTTGGCGCATTCACCCGCCAGGGAGTCTGCATCTGGCGCAGTCAGGCTTCCTGACCGAACCTCCGGCGCCCACCGCCAACGAGCTGGCGGTCTTCGAAGCCCGCTACCGCGCCCGTGGCGCCGCGATTTCCCACGATGTGCTGGCGGAAATCACGACTCCGCACATCGCATCCCCCGACGTTCATGTCGATTCGAAAAATAAACGAATTGTCATGTATTTTCATGGCCTGGAAGCCGTGGGCGAGCAGGTGACGCGGGCCGCAACCTCCCGCAACGGGATCGATTTTCAGGCGATGCCAGAGATACTCGCGAAGTCCTATCTCCGGGTCTTTCATCATGACGGCATGACATACGGCATGGCCATGCCCGGACAATTCCATCGTTCCGCCGATGGTTTCCACGATTTCCAACCCGGGCCGCTGCTGTTCAACCCCAATATGCGTCACGCCGCCCAGTTGAAACGCGGCGACACGCTGACCGTGTTCTGGACCCGGGTGGGCGACGCGCCCGAAAGCATCCTGGCGAGCCAGATCGACCTGTCCGGCGACTGGATGAACTGGAAAGATGGCCCGCCGGTGGAAGTGCTCCGCCCCGAACAGCCATGGGAAGGCGCGAACGCCCCACGCGTCGCCTCGGTCCGCAGCACGGCCTACGGTCAGGTCAACCAGTTGCGCGATCCCGCGATCTTCGAGGAGGACGGGCGCGTGTTCCTGCTTTACGCCGTCGCGGGGGAAAGCGGCATCGCCATCGCGGAGATATTCCCGGAGGACACCGCCAAAAGCCCGGCGTGACCGGCAGCCGTTACCGCCCCTTCCAGACCGGCGCGCGCTTCCCCAGAAACGCCTCCATGCCCTCGCGGAAATCCTCGCTGGTGTAACACAGGCGAATCAAATCCTCGTCCGGGGGCAGGGAGTCCCGCATCCGGCGCAGGGCTTCCTTTGTCGCGCGTAACGTCAGCGGCGCATTGGCCGCGACCTGCCGCGCGAGTTCTTCCGCCCGCGCCATCAGCACTGCCCGATCCGCCACCACCTCCGACACCAGCCCGCTCGCCAGTGCCTCCTGGGCGTTCAACAAGCGCGCGGTGAAAATCATCTCCACCACCCGCGCGGAGCCGATCAGCGCCGACAACCGCGCCAAATTGCCCATCGAGAGGCAGTTCCCCAAGGTCCGTGCGATCGGAAACCCGAACCGCGCGTTTTCCGCCGCGATCCGCAAATCGCAGGCCGCCGCGATCCCCGCCCCGCCTCCGGTACACGCCCCCGAAACCGCGGCAATCGTCGGCACCGCGCAACGTTCCAGCGCGCCCAGTACCCGGTCGAGTTTCGCCTCGTAGGCGATCGCATCCTCTCCCGTGCGAAACTCTCGAAATTGCGCGATGTCGGTGCCCGCGGCAAAGGCCTTGTCGCCCGCGCCGGTCAGGATCAACACCCGCGCGCCGCCCGGATCGGCGGCGATTTCCGCGAGCCTTTCGTACATGGCGAATGTCAGCGCATTGCGTGCAGCGGGCCGGTTCAGCGTGACGAAGCCAATGCCGTCCCGGATGTCATACAGAAGGTCCTGGGTCATCCTCGTTCCTTACCACGGGCAGCGCCGTCTGGCCGAGCACCCACCCTTCCCACGACGTCAGCCAGGGATCGTCCGGCACCGTATCGGGGCGGTTGCCCGCGAGAACATTGATCGCGCACAACACGCCCAAAACGCAGTCGAACCGGTCCTCGCCCGCCGCATCGGCGCCGAAGCCGTCCATGACGGTGTCGATCGCGGCCGGTTCTGGCACGACGGACAGGCGGATCATCGCATCCAGCAGCGCGCCCGCCACCGCGGCGCGATCGGTCTGGCGGCGCTTGCTGCCGCGCAGGCGGATGTCGAGGTGGCGCAGTGCCTCCGCCGGGTAGGTTTCCGCGATGGCGACGGAGCCCGGCGCCAGCAGCGACCGGAACGGTCCGTCGAATGGCCATAAACGCACGCCGCCCTGGGTCAACGCGGGCAGCAGCATGTCGCGCCACGCGGCGATGGCGGCCTTGCCGGATTGGTTCGCGCCAAGGGTCCAGAACAAGGGGGCGCCGGGGGGCCGTTCCGCGGTGGCGCGGTCGCAGGCGCGGGACAGGGCGGAGGGACCGTCGAAGCCCAAAGCGGCGGCATGGGATGCGCGGGTCATGCCCTTAACGCCGCGCGCCGGGTAAAACGGCCGCTCGTGCCGGATGTCTTCAAGCGTCTCGCAAACGGAAAAGAAGCCGGGCCAGCCACGGATCGTTTCCAGAAACGCCGGAAATCCGCTTTCCGGCCGCCCGGACGCATACGCCCTTGGGACACCCAAAGGCAGATCGACGCCAAGCGCCACGGGCCCGCCCGCGGCTTCCCGCCGCAGCACATCCAAAAACGCGCCGGGATCGCCCACCGGACGCGGCGCGGACAGCGTCCAGCCGCGCCCGGCCAGGCGTGCGACGGCGGTCCAGCGTTTGGCGGGATCGATGCTCCAATCGGCGTGGGCGGCGAGGATGCGTCAGGACCCCAAAGGTTTCTGGGCGCGGTCCAACAGCCTGCGGAAGAAGCCTGGCGGCTTTGGCGGTAATGTGGCTTCGATGGCCTTCGCTTTGGCTCGTTCCTCCGCCAGGCGGTCGCGCTCTTTGGCGGCCAGCCATTTTTCCAGGCTCATGCCGGCCTTGGCGGCGCGTTTGGTTTCGTAGGCGCGCTGGCCCGCGGACATTTCGTTGGGTTTCGTCAAGGTGGACTCCCGCTTCGCTTCCATTGTGCCGCGCAGAGGGCGAGCGGATCAAGCCTGCCCAGACGCCCGTTCAGCGGTGGCGCCTCCGGGTTTCCCGGCGCGCCGCCAGCCTGTATCCCTCGCGCAGATCGGGGGAGCGAGACATGTCAGGTGGATTGGAAGGCGTTGTCGCGGCGGAAACGGTGCTCAGCCACACGGATTCCGCCGCCGGCATGGTTTGGGTGCGCGGCCACGATCTGCCCGATCTGGTCGCCCATCATGGGTTCGAGGGCACCGTCGCCCTGTTATGGGATGGTTTCGCGGGGGAAGCCCTGACCCGCGATGGGATCGCCCAGGCGTTCGGCGCGGCGCGGGTGGCGGCGTTTTCTGGGCTGAACGAATGGTTGCCCCTCGCCAGGAGCCGCACCCTGTTCGAGGGTATGCGCCTCGGCCTTGCGGCCCAACCGGATAACGCGACGCCGGCCGGGTTGGTGGGCACGATGACCGTCATCGTGCCGGCGCTGTTGCGCGGGGAAAAGGGCGCGATCGCCCCCGACGCATCGTTGTCCACCGCGGCCGATCTGTTGCGCATGTGGCACGGGATGGAGTCGCCGCCGGTCATGGTCGCGGCACTGGACACGTATTTCACTGTCATGGCGGAGAGCGGGTTGAGCGGCTCGGCCTTCACCGCCCGTGTCGTCGCTTCCACCCGCGCGTCTTTGGCGGCGGCGGTACTGGGCGCCTGGTGTGCGTTCACGGGCGCGCTGCACGGGGGCGCGCCGGGCCCGACGCTGGACATGCTGGACGACGCCCAGGCGGCACCGGACCTGGACGCATGGCTGGAGGAACGGCTGCGGAGCGGGCAGCGGTTGATGGGGTTTGGGCATCGGGTGTTTTGCGGGAACGATCCGCGGGCGGAGGCGATGCGGCTGGCCATGACGCGGATGGGGCCGATGGCGGGGCGGTTGTCCTTCGCCTCCCATGTCGAGGTCCGGGTGGCCGCGGCCATCGAACGGGTCAAGCCTGGGCGGACTTTACCGCCGAACGTGGAAATCATGGCGGCGTTGCTGCTGGATGCGGTGGGGTTTCCTCGGGAGGCGTTTACGCCGGTGTTCGCGGTGGGGCGGTGCGCGGGATGGATCGCGCATGCGCTGGAGCAGGGGAAGAACGGGCGGATGATCCGGCCGACATC
>JAYWAX010000265.1:0-2052 GCA_043782125.1 Acetobacteraceae bacterium
GGCAATCGTTTGAACGACACCGCTGTGCCTGTCCCAGTCATGGCACGGCTCGACCGGGCCATCGGCAGCGGCACGCCCGGAGATTTCGCGAGATCCGGCCCCGATCCTTTCCCGGGACATTAATTGTGCCGCGACCGATGGCCCGCTCGCGGCGGACCATGACCGGGAGAGGACGTCGCCCCAGGTTCAGGCAATTGCCCTGGCACCGCACCCCACCAAGGTTGCGCGCCATGCGCGGGCGATGGATGCTGTGCGGCCAACGGAGGGACCACGACCATGACCGAGACCATCGCCATCGTGACCGGCGGCCTGCGCGGTTTGGGCCGCGCCATGACCCTTGGCCTTCTGGCACTGGGCCGGCGGGTCGCGGCTGTCGGGCACATCGCCGCCGACGCCGACGACATGCGGGCCTTGGCGGGCGAACATGCAGCGCGTTTGCTGCCATTGGTCGCCGATTTGCGCAAGCCGGACGAATGCGACCGTGTTTTCGCGATGACTCGCGCTGCGTTCGGTGGCGTGCCCGGGATTCTGGTGAACAATGCGGGCCTGACCTTCACGTTCATCGATCCGGCCCGGTTCCGGCGGGAAACGCCGCAGCGTTTCTGGGAAACCGGCGACGATGTCATCCAGGCCGTGATGGACACGAATTTTGTGGCCGCCGATCAGATGGCGCGGCGCGCGGTGCCCGGCATGATCGCGGCGGGCTGGGGCCGCATCGTGAACGTCACCACCAAGCTGGATACGATGAACCGGATCGGCAGCGATCCCTATGGCCCGTCCAAAGCGGCGCTGGAAATGGCCACCGAAATCTGGGCCAAGGAACTTGCGGGCACCGGAGTCACCGCCAATATCGTCAATCCGGGAGCGGGCGCCAACACGCCGGGCATGGCGACGGAAATGCGCGCGCGTTCCGCCGCCGCGGCGGTGCCGTTGCTGGTGGAACCGGACGACATGGTGGCGCCGCTGCTGTTCGTGGTGTCGCGCGCGGCTGACTCGGTGAACGGTTTTCGCTTCGATGCCAACAACTGGTTCGCAGATCGCGACCCAAAGACCTTGACCCGTCCGGCGGGCTTCGCGTTGCACCCGGAAGGCGGCTGGAACTGAGCGGGTAGAACCTCTCGTATACGATACTCAATCGGGTCCCTCTTGCCGAACCCGCCGGGACGCGCGAACCTCTGTTTCTGGCCCCGGCAGGCGCGCCAGGTTTTTTGGACGGCGGTTCAGGATGCTTCCACCAGAGGCGTCCGATCCGATAAGGTTGACCCCCGTGAACGGGAAGGATCTGGAGACGTGCCGGTGCGTAGGAACAGGGCTGAACAATGAGCGACGGCGACAGACGCGGGAACGGTGGCAACACCGGCAATCCCAATATCGGCGTGGTGGTCAAGGCGCGGCCCAAGACCCGCAAACCCGCCATGTACAAAGTTTTGATGCTGAACGACGATTACACCCCAATGGAATTCGTCGTGCATGTGCTGTAACGGTTCTTCCAAAAGAACCGCGACGAGGCGACCGCGATCATGCTGAACGTCCACCGCCGCGGTGTCGGCGTCTGCGGCGTCTTCACGTATGAGGTCGCGGAAACCAAAGTGACTCAGGTGATGGATCTCGCCCGGCAAAACCAGCACCCGCTGCAATGCACGATCGAAAAGGAATAGCGGCCGATCCCCGCGCGTTTCATGCCGCCCCGGTCCGGCGACGGACCCGGTAGACCAGGAGCAGAGAGCCATGTTGTCCCGGAATCTGGAGCAGACGCTTCACAGAGCTTTGTCCCTGGCCAGCGACCGCCGCCACGAATACGCGACCCTCGAGCATCTGCTCCTGGGTTTGACCGAAGACACCGACGCCGCGACGGTGTTGAAAGCCTGCGGCCTCGATCTGGACAAGCTGAAAGCCGATTTGGGCGAGTTCCTGGATAAGGATCTCGCGGGTCTGGCGACCGACCGTCCGGGCGATCCGAAACCCACTGCGGGCTTCCAGCGCGTCGTGCAACGCGCCGCGATCCACGTGCAGTCCTCGGGACGCGACGAGGTCACCGGCGCCAATGTGCTG
>JAYWAX010000266.1:0-2050 GCA_043782125.1 Acetobacteraceae bacterium
GCCCCGGTAAGCGGTCCGGTCGAACGGGTGAAGGTTCTTTCGCGTGGGGTTCTGTTTGATCTCCGGGGTGGTTCCCCGATCCACCAGAAAGGCGCGGAATGCGTCGCTGTCGTATCCGGCATCGCCAAGAAGGATCTTCGCGGCCGGGACTTTCCCCACCAGGCCCTGGGCGGGTGGCAGGTCGTGACGGTTCCCCTCGGTCAGGTCGAAGGCGACGATGCGGCCAACTTTGTCCACGATGGCGTGGATTTTCGTGGTCCGTCCCCCTCGGCTTCGCCCGATCGCCTGCTTCTGGGCCCCCCTTTTCCGCCGTCGGCACAGCGGTGAGCTTTGGCCGAGGTGCTGTCGATACACTGGACATCCGCAGCGTCGAAAGTTACCAGACCGGCCAGGATCGTCTGCCAGATGCCAGCCTTCGACCAGCGGTTGAACCGGTTTTAGACCGTCGTGTACGGACCGTATTCCGACGGGCAGTCCTCCCATCGGCAGCCTATGTGCAATACGTGCATGATACCGCTGATCACCTCGCGGTTCCGCTTCGGTTTCACACCCCGGCGGTGCATCGGGATCAGCGGCTCCAGTGAGGCCCATTGCTCGTCGGATAGCCAGAAAAGGTTCGGCATGATCGTGCTCCCTTCACATGGGAGCCTCGAACCGTATCCACTGGAGTCAGGGCAAGCGGAAATTGAGTGTGGGGCCTAAGGCGCATGCCGTTCATGACGATTTCAGGCGGGATGAAATGGGCTTGCCTCGCGGCTGCATGACCCGCGATGCTTCAACGAATCGCCGAAACGATCGCCTGAACCCCGAATCCGAGAAACAAAATGCCCGACGCCCGTGTCGTCCATAACGTGTGCCTTGTGTACCATCGCCGCACCGGGCCTGATCCGATCGCTGCGAGCAGCACGATGTCGGCTGCGAGGAATCCCGCGCAGGCGGCGCCAAGCAGCGCCGGTATTGCGCGCCAGTCCAGGCCCGCGGCATGCTCCGCCAGCAGCGCGGTGAACATCGCGACCGAAACGGGATAGGCCTTGGGGTTCGACAACCCGAACGCGAGGCCGCGGCGCAAATTGTTGCGCGACGCGAAACTCGTTTCTCCACCGCCGGTTCGGCGCGCCGTCGCCGCCCGCCATCCCAGCACGCATAAATACAGCCCGCAGGCGATGCCAAGCGCGTCGAACAATGCCGATCCAAGCCGCCTGGCGCCGACGATCGCGACCAGGGACAACCCGGCCCACAGCACGTCGCCAACGAAATGACCTGCCAGAAACCAGGCGCCCGCCCGCCGTCCGCCGCCCGCCCCGATCCCCAGCAACGCCAGAAACGCCGGGCCGGGCGCGATTGTATACGCGCCCCCAGCGAGGGCGGCGGCGAGCAGTAGCCCGAATGTCATCCCCCGAAGGCTTGATCCCAGGGCTCGGGCAGCAGCCGGTAGCCGCCGTGGCCGTCGCGCGTCAGATGCGCGAAGCCGGGGAAGTGGACATGCATGCCCGCGATGAGTTGGCGGTCGGTGGCGACCATGTCGAACACCCGCTTGCGGCTGGCGGCGGCGGCGTGCGGGTCGGTGTCGAACTCGATGGTTACCTCTGGGCGAGGCACCTGTATCTCCGGGACGTGGATGGTGTCGCCCCAAATCAGTAACGAATCTTTGCCGGACGCGATCATGTAGCCGCTATGGCCGGGTGTATGGCCGTGCATGAGGACAGAGGTGACGCCCGGGAATACCTCGGTCGCCTTATCGAAGGTGCGGGTTTGGTTGTGGTATGGCGCGATCTGTTCGCGGGCGCATTGAAAATACATTTTCCGGGCGCGTTCGCTGGCGCGGCTCATGGCGCCATCGTCGTGCCAATGTTTCGGCTCGTTTTCATGCACCACCAGTTCGGCGTTCGGGAAAAATTTCTTGCCGGTTTTCGGATCGGTCAGGCCGGCGGAATGATCCGGGTGCATGTGGGTCAGGATGACGGTATCGATATCGGCGCAACTCACCCCCGCGGCGGCGAGGTTTTGTTGCAGCTTGCCCGCGGTCGGCAGCAAATAATCGCCCGATCCG
>JAYWAX010000267.1:0-5743 GCA_043782125.1 Acetobacteraceae bacterium
TTCACGCCGTCGCGCAGCGGGTCGTCCGCGCGTCCCGGGGGACGGCCCAGAGTTTCCTCGAAATAGGACATGGTTTCGTGGCGCTCGCCTTTAACAACCTGGTGCAGCGCTTCTTCGTCGTCCTGGGCGACGTGGACGTTCATCACAACGCGCCACTTTTTGCGGTCCATGGTCTTGCCGTGTTTGGCGGCGGTGTCCTCGGCGATTTTCCACTGACTGGCCAGCGCTTCCGGTCCACCGGGCAGGCCCGCGCCGATCGACAGCACGCCGACGCCGTGGCGGCCCGCCGCGATCATGCCGAAGGGGGTGATGGTGGAAGCAACGGCGATGTCGAAGCAGGGATCGCTCCAGGGCGCCATGTGCAGGCGGGCGTCCTTCATTTCGAACCAGTCGGTCTTCATCGTGACCGGCTCTTCCATTTTCAGCAGCGCCATGATCGCGTCCATGGCTTCCAGCATCCGGGGACGCTGTGTTTCCGGCGAAATCCCCAGCATATAGGCGTCGGAGGTCAGCGCGCCGGGCCCGCAACCCAGCATCGCGCGTCCCCGTGTCATGTGGTCGAGCTGGACCCAGCGCTGCGCCACCATGAAGGGGTGATGATAGGGCAGCGAGGTCACGCCGGAGCCCAGACGGATATGCTTCGTCTTCTCGGCGACGGCGGCGATGATCAGCTCTGGCAGCGCGATCAGTTCCCAGCCGGCGGAATGGTGCTCGCCGATCCAGGCCTCGTCGAAGCCGAGGTGGTCGAGCCACTGCACGAGCTCGATATCGCGATCCAGCGCGAGGGTGGGGTTTTCGCCCAGTCGATGGAAGGGGGCGAGGAAGACGCCGAATTTCAGGCCGCGATGCTGCGCCATGCGAGAGACTCCAGGGATGATGGGCTATTTAGCCGCCTTACCGGCGAGTAGCCAAGCCCGCCGCCGCGTGGCACGGTCTTCGAAACCCATCGAACAGGAGGAACGAGCCATGCGTTTGGCCGATAAAGTCGCGATCGTCACCGGCGCCGCGTCGGGCATGGGGGCCGCGACCGCGCGGCGCTTCGGCAAGGAAGGCGCGAAAGTCGTCATCGCCGATATGCTGGAGGCGGAGGGTAAGGCGGTCGCCGCGGCGATCGTTACGGCGGGCGGTACGGCGGTATTTATGCCGCTGAACGTCGCGGACGAAGCGAACTGGGTCAAGGTCGCGGCCGATACGGTGGCGTTGTACGGAAAGCTGGATATTCTGGTGAACAACGCGGGCATCAGTGGCAGCGCGGTGAACGATCTGTTGGAAACCGGTATCTGGCACCGGGTGATGGAAGTGAATTCCACCGGTGTGTTTCTGGGCATTGCTGCCTGCGTACCGCATATGAAAAAAAACGGCGGCGGCTCCATTATCAATTTGTCGTCGATTTCCGGTGTGGTCGGGCAGACAATGGTGCATATGTCGTATAACGCGTCGAAAGGCGCGGTGCGGACGATGACCAAATCGGTCGCGGTGCAATATGGACCCGACAATATTCGTTGCAATTCCGTCCATCCTGGTCTGATGCCGCCGATGCGGACATCGGGCGCCACGGCCGATCCCGTGGTGCGGGCGAAAATGCTGCGCGCGGTGCCTCTGGGACGTAACGGCGAGGTGGACGAGGTCGCGAACGCGATCCTTTTCCTGGCATCGGATGAGGCGTCTTACGTCACGGGCACGGAACTGCTGGTAGACGGCGGCTATCTGGCGATGTGAGCGTGACGAAACCGGCGGCCGCGCGCCGCCGGTTTGTGCACTGAACGTGTCAATATGTTTGTCTACGATGCATGGTATGCTCCCGCCTGGACCTCGCCGGCCCAGGCGGCGTCTGCCCGTTCGCGAAACCGGCGCCCGTATTGGGCGCTCCTCCTGCCTTGTCCCGACTGACGTAGCCCTCTGTGCCGAGACCGGCCCCTTACCCGACGGCCGCGCACAGCCCCGGCCGATCGGCGGAACCGGCGGCCAGAGGCCAGAGGCCACACACGCGAATCAGCGGATTGACTATCGCCTCGCCCTTCGTCAGTTTCCGCGGATCAGGTATGCGAAAACCGACATGAGGGGACGTATGAAAAGCCGCCAAGCGCCGCGCGACTCGATTTCGCCTGTAAACGGCGTGCGATGACTCAGCTGTCCGGGCAATCCCTTCTGCGCGTCTCCGGCGTCAAGATGCGCTTCGGCGGCGTCATCGCATTGGCTGGCGTCTCGTTCGATGTCGGATACGGTCAGATCTGTGGCCTGATCGGCCCCAACGGGTCCGGCAAGACGACGATGTTCAACTGCATCAGCGGTATCTATCGTTACGTCGAAGGCGACATCCAGTTCGAGGGTAAGTCCCTCACCGGCGTGGCACGCCACGACATGGCGGGCATCGGTCTTGGCCGCACGTTTCAAAACGTCGCGCTGTTCCGGCAAATGAGCGTGCGCGACAACATCCTGGTCGGCGCCCACAACACGGCGAAGTCAGGCTATATAGCAAACGCGCTACGCCTGCCCGCGGTCCGGCGGGAGCAAGAAGCAGCGGACAAACGGCTGCACGAACTGCTGGACATGCTGGACCTCCGCCAGGTTGAGCACACGCCCGCCGGCGCCATCCCTTTCGGGTGGCAGAAGCGCGTCGAAATGGCCCGCGCGCTGATGACCAACCCGAAACTGCTGATGTTGGACGAACCGGCCGCCGGTCTGAACCATTCCGAAGTGGACGAACTCGCCGGCCTGATGAACCGTATCCGGGATAATCTGAACCTCAGCATCCTGCTGGTGGAACATCACATGAGCCTGGTGATGCGCGTTTCCGACAAGGTTGTCGCCCTGGAATTCGGCCTGAAAATCGCCGACGGCACCCCGGACGAGGTCCGCGCCGAACCTGAAGTCATCCGCGCCTATCTGGGCGAACCCGAGGAGGAAGACGCCCATGCCGGCGTTGCTTGAGGCCAAAGGCCTCCACGCCGCTTACGGCGAAACCAAAGTCCTGCACGGCATCGATTTCCAGGTCGAGGAAGGCGGCGTCACCGCCCTTCTCGGCGCCAACGGCGCGGGCAAGACCACGACATTGCGCGCCATCTGCGGGATGCTCAAAACCCAGGGCACTCTGACCCTTGGCGGCAAATCCATCCTTGGGACTTCGACCGAGGACATCGTCCGTCTTGGCGTGGCCCATGTCCCCGACGGCCGCGGCACCTTCATGGAACTGACGGTCGAGGAAAACATGCGTCTTGGCGCCTATGTCCGCAAAGACAAAGGGGTCGAGGCCGATTTCGAACGCATGTTCGGATATTTCCCGCGCCTGAAGGAACGTTTCCGGCAACAGGCGGGCACGCTGTCGGGCGGCGAGCAGCAGATGCTCGCGATCTCCCGCGCCCTGTTGCTGCGGCCCCGGCTGCTGCTGCTGGACGAACCGTCGTTCGGACTCGCGCCGCTGATTGTGAAGGAAATCTTCGGGATCATGCGGCGCATTCGCGACGAGGAGAAAGTCAGCATTCTGCTCGTGGAACAAAACGCGAGTCTCGCGTTGGCCTTCGCGGAGGACGCCTATTTGCTGGAAACCGGCCGCATCGTCGTCGCTGGCAAGGCCCGCGAAATCAGCAAGGACGAGTCCATCCGGCGTTCGTATCTTGGTTATTAAAGATCGGGACCACGATGGCGAGCGGACCCCAGACGTGCGACGCCACCTCTGCGCCCGCCATGAACCGTCTGAGCTGCGACATCTTCTTTGGACCGGACAACACAAGGAAAACCCATCGTGGAAGGTCTGATTCACCAGGTCATCTCGGGAATCGCCACGGGCGGGATTTATGCCAGCGTGGCACTCGCGCTGGTCATGATCTACCAGGCGACGCACCATATTAATTTCGCCCAGGGCGAAATGGCAACGTTTTCGACGTATATTACGCTGCTGTTTATTAATTTGGGGATGCCGTACTGGGCTGCGTTCTTCGCGGCGGTGGCGGTATCCTTCGCGGCGGGCGTGGCGATTGAACGGATCTTGATCCGCCCCATGGCAAACGCGCCGATCCTGTCCGCCGTCGGCGTGTTCGTCGGCCTGTTGCTGATCGTCAACAGCCTCAGCGGCTGGTTCTTCGACTTCACGATCAAACAATTCCCGTCCCCGTTCCCGGATAAGCCGCTGTTTGGCGGATTCATTTCGGGCCATCAGCTTGGCTCCACGGGCGTGACCCTCGCGGTGCTGATCGCCGTCTATCTGTTCTTCCGCCACACCAGCCTGGGTCTCGCGATGCGGGCGGCGGCGTTGAATCCGGTGTCCTCGCGCCTGGTCGGTGTGCGAGTGGGCTGGATGCTGGCTCTGGGCTGGGGTCTGGCGGCGGCGATCGGATCGGTCGCGGGCTGTATGGTGGCGCCGATTGTGTTCCTGGATCCCAACATGATGGCGGGCATTTTGCTGTATGCCTTCGCAGGCGCGCTGCTGGGGGGCATCGACAGTCCTTTGGGCGCGGTTCTCGGCGGGTTCGCGGTGGGGATCATCGAGAATCTGGGGGGCGCCTACCTGGTGGGCACCGAACTGAAACTCACGCTGGCGCTGGTCATTATCGTGACCGTGCTGACCATCAAACCCTCCGGCCTTCTGGGCCGGACCGTGCTGAGCCGGGTGTAAGATCATGCGCAGTTCCTGGCTCGTCGCCGCCTTCGTCGCTTTCGTCGCGATCTTTCCGACGGCGACCTTCAGCGATTACCATTTGTTCCAGGCCACCATGGTCGCCGTCTATGGCGTCGCCATTCTTGGCATGGCGATCCTGGTCGGCTTCAACGGCCAGATATCTCTCGGCCACGGCGCGTTTTACGCGATCGGCGCCTATACCACCGCGATCCTGATGGCGAGCTGGAACGTGCCCTATTGGCTCACGATCCCGATCTCGGCGGCGGTCTGCGCGGCGTTCGGCTTCCTGATCGGCCTGCCCGCGCTGCGGCTGGCGGGCCATTATCTGGCGCTGACGACGTTCGCGCTGGCGGTGGCGATCCCGCAAATCCTGAAGCACCGCTGGTTCGAGGAATGGACCGGCGGCGTGCAAGGCCTTGTCATCGACAAACCCGAAGCGCCGTTTGGGCTGCATTTGTCGTCGGATCAGTGGCTTTATTTGTTCACCGTGTTCGTCTCCGCGTTGATGTACTTGTTCGCCTGGAACCTGACCCGGGGCCGCATCGGCCGCGCCATGCGCGCGATCCGCGATCAGGCCACGGCGGCGGAGGCAATGGGCATCAACCTTGCGATGGTGAAAACCCGCACTTTCGCCGTCAGCGCGATGTACACCGGAGTCGCCGGATCTCTGGGTGCGATCGCCGTCGCCTTTGTGGCGCCGGACAGTTTTTCCGTGTTTCTTTCGATTACGCTGTTCGTGGGCCTGTGCGCGGGCGGCGCGGCGTCCATCAGCGGCACCCTGGTCGGCGCGGTGTTCATCGAGTTCGTGCCGAACCTGGCCGACAAAGTGTCCAAGGCGGCGCCGGGCGCGGTTTACGGCGTGATACTGATCGCGATGCTTTTCCTGATGCCCGTGGGCGCGGGGGGCTTCCTGACGGGTTTGTGGCGGAAGGCGATTGGGCGGCGCGAGGGCTGACTCGCGACACCTGCCAGCATCGGCTTGCGGGGGACAGGAAGCGGGGCCGTGTCGCGTGAGCCGCGCTTTGCCGGAGGGTGCGAACCAAAGTTGTGCTTTCACGCAGAGGCCTTGCACCCGCGGCCGGAAATAATGATCCGCGGTTGCCAACCATTCGTGTCATGGTCCGCGTA
>JAYWAX010000268.1:0-5736 GCA_043782125.1 Acetobacteraceae bacterium
GGCACCCGCATGAAATCGGCGCTGCCCAAGACACTGCACAAAATCGCGGGCCGGTCGATGCTGCGCCATCTGATCGCCAGTTGCGAAACCGTGTTCGACAAGATCGTGGTCGTGCTTGGCCCGGACATGGACCCGGTCGCGCACGCCGCCGCGCCGCATGTTTGCGTCGTCCAACACGAACGACTCGGCACCGCGCACGCCGCGCTTCAGGCGGTGGACCATTTCGGCACCGGCGAGGTTGCCATCCTCTACGCCGACAACCCCCTTATTCGCGCGGAAACCCTGCGGCGCCTGCTCGACCGCCGCCGCGCGGGCGACGCCGGACTTGCCCTGTTGGCGTTCCGGCCCGCCGATCCGGCGAAATACGGCCGCGTTGTCGCCCATGATGGGACCGTCGAACGCATTGTCGAATGGGCCGACGCGACCGAATCGGAACGCGCCATCGGCCTGTGCAACGCGGGCGTGCTGTGCGCCCAGGGAGGCGACATGGCGCGGTGGCTGCGGGCGGTGGATGACAAAAACGCCAAACGCGAATTCTACCTGACCGACGCCGTCGCGCTGGCCCGCGCGGATCGGGTCCGCGTCGCCGCCGTCGAAGCACCGCCCGAGGAACTCTCGGGCGTCAACTCCCGCGCCGAACTCGCGGTCGCCGAGGCCACTGTGCAGAGCTGGCTCCGCCGCGCCGCAATGGACGCGGGCGTGACCATGATCGACCCGGCGTCGGTGTTCCTGCGCGCCGACACAGCGTTCGAACCCGACGTGACAATCGAGCCCAACGTCGTCTTCGGCGACGGCGTCAAAATCGCCCGCGGCGCCACGATCCGCGCCTTCAGCCACCTGGAGGGCTGCGACATCGGGCCGGACTGCGTCATTGGCCCCTTTGCCCGCCTGCGGCCCGGCACGATTCTGGATCGCGACGTCCATATCGGCAATTTCGTGGAGGTGAAGGCTTCCCAACTCGCCGCCGGCGTTAAAGCCAGCCATCTGACCTATCTCGGCGATACCTCTGTCGGCGCCGCGACAAATATCGGTGCGGGCACCATCACCTGCAATTACGACGGGTATTTCAAACACCGCACCACCATCGGTGCGCGCGCCTTCATCGGCTCCGGCGCGGCCCTGGTCGCACCGGTCACCGTCGGCGACGGCGCCATCGTCGCCGCGGGCAGCACGATCACCGAGGACGTCGAGCCTGACGCCCTGGTGTTCGCCCGAAGCAGACAAGTCCAGAAATCCGGGCGCGCCACCGCGATGCGGGCGGCGGCCGAGAAAAGGAAACGCGGCCGATGTGTGGAATAGTCGGAGTCATCGGCGGACGGGACGCGGCGCCGCTGTTACTGGACGCGCTGCGCCGCCTGGAATATCGCGGCTACGACAGCGCCGGCATCGCCACCCTGGTCAACGGGCACATCGAGCGCCGCCGCGCCAAGGGCAAGCTGATCAATCTGTCCGACGCTCTGTCCGGCACCCCCCTTGGCGGTACCACCGGCATCGGCCACACGCGTTGGGCCACGCATGGCGCGCCCACGGAAAACAACGCCCATCCGCATGGTACATCGCGCGTGTCTGTGGTGCATAACGGCATTATCGAAAACCACGCCGAACTCAGGACCGAGCTGGAAGCGCTTGGCCAGGAATTCAGCACCGAAACCGACACGGAAACGGTCGCGCAGCTTGTCGATCTGTATTTAAAACAAGGCATGGACCCCGTCGCGGCCGCGGGCGCCGCCTTCCGCCGCCTTGAAGGTGCCTATGCGCTGGCCATGATCTTCGCGGGCCACCCGGAACTGATGGTCGCCGCGCAAAACGGCGCCCCCTTGGCGGTCGGCTTTGGCGAGGACGAGATGTTCATCGGCTCCGACGCGCTGGCGTTGGCGCCCCTGACACGGCGCATCGCCTATTTGCGCGACGGCGACTGGACCGTCGTGAGCCGGACCGGCGCCCGCTTCTTCGACATGGAGGGCGGCGAAATCCAGCGCGAAATCAAACTCACGCGGCAAACCGGCGCCGCCATCGGCAAAGGCAATTTTCGCCATTTCATGGAGAAGGAACTCCACGAACATCCGGCCGCCATCGCCGATACGCTGCACCGGATGGTCAGCCCGTCGTCGCGCGCCGTGGCCCTGCCCGACCTGCCCTTCGACCTCGCCAAATTCTCGCGCGTCACCCTGACGGCGTGCGGCGGTGCCTATTTCGCCGCGCTGGCGGGCCGGCAATGGATCGAGGAATTCGCCCGGATTCCCGCGGATATCGATGTCGCCAGCGAGTTCCGTTATCGCAATCCGCCGTTGGAGGCGGGAACGCTTGGCGTGCTGGTGTCGCAGTCCGGCGAAACCGCCGACGCGCTGGCGGCGCTGAAATACATGCGCGAGCAGAACGTGCCGGTCCTCTCGGTGCTGAACGTGCCCGAAAGCACCATGGCGCGGGAAAGCGACGCGGTGCTGGAAACCATGGCCGGACCGGAGATCGCGGTGGCCTCGACCAAGGCGTTCACCGCGCAACTGACCGTGCTCGCCTGCCTCGCTTTGGCACTGGGCCGCGCGCGCGGCGCCATCGACGCGGCGCGCGAGGCGGCGATGACCGATGCGCTGTTGCAGGTGCCCGCCGCCGCCGCGTGGATTTTGGAACACCCAGAGCCCATCGACCGGCTGGCCCGGCGAATCGCGGAGGCGCGCGACGTGCTGTATCTTGGCCGTGGGGCGAATTATGCGATCGCGCTGGAAGGTGCGCTGAAGCTGAAGGAAATTTGTTATATTCACGCCGAAGGCTATGCCGCCGGCGAAATGAAGCACGGCCCGATCGCGCTGATCGATCGCGCGGTGCCGGTGATCGCCATTGTTCCATCCGGCCCATTGTTCGACAAAACCGCATCGAATGTGCAGGAAGCCGCCGCGCGCGGCGGCCAGGTCATCGTGCTCAGCGACGCGGCGGGCGCGGCGAAACTTCAGGGTATCGCCGCCGAGACGATCGTGCTGCCGGCCGTCGATCCTTTTGTCGCGCCGATTCTTTATGCCATCCCCGTGCAGATGCTGGCCTATCGCGTCGCCGTGCTGAAAGGCACCGATGTGGACCAGCCTCGCAATCTCGCGAAATCCGTGACGGTGGAATAATGGAAACCGAACCCCGCCCCTTCTACCACGACGGCATGCGCGAATTTCAGGACCGTTTCGACGGCCGCCGCGTCGCCGACGCCCTGTCCGCGCATCGCCGCCGCTACGATTTCTGGCCCGACGATCGCGTCCTGATCGAGCAAGCGCCGTTCTTCTTCATCGCGACCGCCTTCGGCGCGCACGTCGATTGCTCCATGCGCTCCGGCATGCCCGGCTTCGTGAAAATCGTCGCGCCCGGCATTGTCGAGTTCCCGGAATACGACGGCAATTCGATGTATCGCACCTTGGGCAACATTGCCCGCAATCCGAATGTCGGGCTGCTGTTCGTCAAATTCGACGGCCAGACGCTGCGCGTGCGGATCAACGGGCTTGCCACGATCCTGGACGACGCGGAGTCTCTGGGGCGCCACCATGCCGCGAAGGTCGTGGTGCGTGTGGACTGCGAAATCTATTCGAATTGCCCGCGTTCCGTGCACGATCTGGCGGGCGATAATTTGTCGGTTTATCTGCCAAGGGAGGGGTACGAAACGCCCGCGCCACAGTGGAAAAGCCGCGATTATATCAAGGATATTCTACCGGAGAACGATCCTCATCGGACCTGACCAAACCCGCTCCATCCGGCGCAAAACGCCAATTCCCCCCATACGGCAAGCTGCGACGCCGTTACTTACATTTCGCCGCAACCCGCACATCGTTGAAACGATCGTCCCCGATCGCCAGAAACGGCGTCAGCCCCAGAATGCACCCGGGCTTGTAAGCGTAAACATTCGACCGCGTCATTATTGGCATGTTCGCGACGTTCTCCACCGCGACCCGCGACATGCGCCGCAGAATTGTTAACCGCCGCGGATCTTCCGGCGCCAATCCCCGTGCCTGCGCCAGCAACGTATCGATCTCTGGCGAGGCCACGCCGGACGGATTATACGTCGCGCCCGTCGCGATCAGTTCCTGGAATGTCTGCAACGGATCGGCCCGCCCACCCCAGCGCGCCATCAAAAAATCGCCCCGGTACGGCGCCCGGTTGAACAGATTGAACTGCGAGGCATCGACGACATCCAGCTTCACCCGGATCCCTGACTCGGCCAGCATCGCCTGCAACGCTTCGCCCAATTGCTTGTATTCCGTCGTGTTCAGCAACAACTGGGTTATGTCGATCCCGTCCTTGTACCCCGCCTCCGCCAGCAACGCCTTGGCCCGCGCCGGATCGTAAGGATAGAGTTTCTCCAGCTCCGGATCGAACAAGGGCGAACTCGACGCGAAAAACTGCACTGTCGGCTTGCCGCTGCCAAAACTCAGGGCGTCCGCCAGCGCCGCGCGATCCACCGCGTGCATCCAGGCCTGGCGCACTTTCAGGTCTTTCAGCGGCGCGTGCGACAGATTGACGTAGACATCCCAGACGCCGTTTTTCTCATTGATTTGCACCGCGAGGCCGGCGCCTTTCGCTTCCGGGATCTGGCGCGGATCGATCAGCACGACATTCGCCTGGCCTGAGCGCACCGCGTTCAGCCGCGCCCGCCCGTCAGGCACGTAATGATGTTCGAAGCTCGCCGGCCGGCCGGCGGTGCCACCCCAGTAGGCTTCGTTGCGGGTCATGACCGTGCGGACATTGGACTCGAAGGATTTCAGCCGGTACGGCCCGGAGCCCACGGCCTTGAAGCTGGTGCCGAAGGCATCGCCCGCCAGCGAGGCGGCGCTGGCGATCATTCCGCCGATGCCACCCATGAAATACGGAATCTGCCCGCTGGCCGTTTTCAGCGCGAATTTCACCTGAAGCGGGCCAAGCACTTCGACCGAAGCGATCTGACGGAGCGATTCCGCCATGGTGCCGCTGACGCGTTTGCCCAGAGCGATGTGGCGATCGATGTTGGCTTTGACCAAGGCGGCGTCGAGCTTCGATCCGTCGTGCAGCACCACGTTCGGACGCAACTGAAACGTGAAGGCCATCATGTCCGGCGCGGCGGTCCAGGACTCGGCCAGGCCCGGCGCCGGCGTGCCGTCGTCGCTGAGACGGACCAGCGTGTCGAACAACGCGAGCAACACCTCCTGCGAGAAGCTGCTGCCGCTTTGCGGTTCGGCCGGGTCGAGCGTCTCGTTGCCCACGGCGTCGTAATAAATCAACGCGGCGGCGGTATTCGCGTCCTGCGCCGCGGCCGGCGTTGCCAACGACGCGGCACAGGCGGCCGCCAAAATCCATCGCAACATGATTTTCCCTCAAGCTCAGCGCATCGAGCCGTTGGTTTATCGTGTCCAGGCCGCATCGCCCAGGGGCAGGCAGCGCGCGGCCGCCGCGCGCGCCAAAAAGCCGCGCGGCGCGCCTCCCAAAAGCCGGCGTCGTGTGCAGCGAAACGAGCCCCGCGCGCACCTGCCGCCGTCAGGCCGCCACGCGTGCCCGCGCCCGCCGCGGATTGAGCCGGCCCAAAACGAACATCGCCAACCCGCCGGCGACCAAAAGCCCGATTCCGATCAAGGGCCGATGCACGATCCAGGCGATGGCGATGGTGACCAGAGTCACCGGCACCGCCAGGGCGAGCGCCACCAGAAACACACCCGCGCCGACGATCGTTTCCAAAAACGGCAGAATCGCGAACAACATGGTCAGCGGCCGCGTCATGCAAACAAACCCGAT
>JAYWAX010000269.1:0-5736 GCA_043782125.1 Acetobacteraceae bacterium
CTTCGAAGGTTCCCGCCATGCGCGCCATTTGTTTCCTGCCGGCTGTTCTGGCCCTCGCACCGGCCCTGTCCTGGGGGCTGGATCCGATGACGGCAGATATTCTCACGCTGCGTCTTGGCATGCGGTCCGCGGAGGCGATGGCGCACCTCGCGATCCAGGGCGCGCCGGTGACGCAGGGGCCGGGCGCGCCGGACGGGGGCGGGTCGATTCTGGCGCGTACCCGGGATGGCCAGTTGCGGATCGCGTTCTCCCCGGCGGGGGAAGCCCGCGAAATTGTCTATATGTTTAATGGGCGTGGACCGAACGAGGCGAACCTGGTGCGTGACGCGGTCATTGCGCGGTTTGGGCGTCCCCTCTTGGAGACGCCGTTGACGTGGTGCCGCGCGCCTATGCCGGACGGGGTTTGTCCATCGGGCCAGCCGCGCCTGAGCTTTCGCCCTGACGGGGGACCGGCGGGGGTTCTGACTTTGACGGCGGAGGCGGCGCCGTAAGCCGCGTCTACCGGACCCGCCGCAGTTTGCGCAGCGAGCGCAGATTGTCCGGCATCGGTTTGCCGGGGAAGAGTTGCGGCCATTGAGTCCAGGAGACCTCGCCCACATACAGGTCGCCGTGACGGTCCACCGCCATGCCGTGCGGCGCCATGAACTGGTCGAAACCCAGTCCGGCTTCGCCCCCACCCAGACGGGAGAGACGCTTGCCGGTGTGATCGACGATCGTGACGCGCGGCCCGAGATTGGGCATGTTCCGGTTGACCGCCTGGACCGGGCCGAGTTCGCCGATGAAACAAACCGGACATTTCCCGGGGGTCATGACCATTCCGCAGGGACGGTGCAGATTGTTCCATTGCGTTTCGTATCGTCCGTTACCGTCGAACACCTGCACACGATGATTTTCCCGGTCCGCGACATACACCCAGCCATCGGCGTCGCAGGTGATGTTGTGGACGATGTTGAACTCGCCTGGATCGGTGCCCGGTCCGCCCCAGGACATCGTGAGTTTGCCACTGGGGGAATATTTATGCACGCGGGAGTTGCCATAGCCGTCGGAGACATAGAGATCTCCGTTCGGCGCCATCGCGGTATGCGTGCAGCGGTGGAACGGTTCGCCGCTCATGTATGGCGCGGGTTTGCCGGAAACGCCAAGCGTCAGCAGGACTTTGCCTTCAGGCGTGCATTGCCGCACCGTGTGGTCGCCGTCATCGGTCAACCATAACGTGTCGTCGGGCGCGACAAATACGCCGTGGGCGCGCGGGAACATGCCGCCTTCGCCCCACGATCGAACAAAATTCCCGTCCCGGTCGAACACGATCATCGGGTGCTCGCCACGATTGAAAACGTAGACATTGTCCTTCGAATCGACGCCGACTCCGCCGATTTCCTTGAAGCTCCAGCCAGCGGGCAACTGAGCCCAGTTGTCGATGGGTTCGTAGATGTAATCGCCGCTGCCAAGGGTGACCATGGGAGGGATCCTTTTCGGTTATGGGCGGTTTATTCGGCCGCCTGTCGCGCCGAGAGCGGGCGGAATTTTGTGCGGTAAGTGTTCCATTCCAGGGCGCCGACGCGATTGAACGCGTCGCCCACGGTCATGCCGGCATGCGGCGTGGGGTGCAAATGGCTGTCTTTCAGCGCGGCGAGCGCCACGTCGCAGGCGCCGATCGCGGCTTTCAGCAACAGGCCGGGAACAATCGCCAGCCGGTAGCCAAGCTTTTCGGCGTCTCGCAGATCGATTTCTGGGGTTTTGCCGCCCCAGACGACGTTCAAAAGGCATGGGCCTTTGACGCGTCTGGGCACCGCCGCGATTTCTTCCATCGTAAGTGGCGCTTCCACGAAGGCCATGTCGGCGCCCGCGTCGAGGGCGGCGTTGGCGCGCGAAACCGCTTCCTCGAATCCGGCGACGGCGCGGGAATCGGTGCGGGCGATAATCACGAAATCCGGATCGCGGCGGCTGGCGGCGGCGGCGGCGATTTTGGCGATCCAGTCCTCGCGCGGAACGATTTCCTTGTCGTCCAGGTGGCCGCAGCGCTTCGGCGAGACCTGATCCTCGATATGGATGCCCGCGGCGCCCGCGCGTTCGTAGTCCTGAACCGTTCGCACGACATTGAGTTCGTTGCCGTATCCTGTGTCGGCGTCGGCGATCAGGGGCACGTCGATGGCGCGTGCCATGCGGGCCGCGTTGGCGACCATCTCGCTGGCCGTCAGCAGGCCGAAATCGGGATAGCCGTGCGATACGGAGGTGCCCGCGCCGGTCATGTACACCGCCGGAAATCCGGCCTGCGCGACAAGCATCGCGGTCAACCCGTCATAGGCACCCGGGGCGATCGTCATCCCCGGCGCCCGCAACAACGCGCGCAATTTTCCTGTCTGTGTCATGGCGGTTCCTCCTTGACGTACATCGTAGGCACCTGTCCGTGTCCGGGCAATCGGCTTATTCTCGACATCGGCTCACGTTGGGCGGGCGGCGCCTTCGGGGGCGAAGTCCAGGCGGAGATGTTCGGTGGCGCGGGGGTCGGCGATGTCGTCCAGGCGGACGATTCCGGACGGGATGGCGGGTTGTCCGCTGGATTGGCGTCTGGCGGCGAAGCGGGTGCGGGGGAAGACGCCCCGGCGGCTGGCGACCATGATGTAACCCTGGAAATATTGCACGGGCAGGCGGCGTTCGGCTTCGGGTAACGTCAGTTCGATCACGCCGAATTTAACAGCGGTTCCGCCGATTTCCTTGGAAAGGAAATAGGTCAGAGGACCGTGTGCGAAGAGGTAGCCGCGATCGGTTTGTTCGAATGGCATGGCGCCGTCGGGCGTGCGATAGGATTGCGTTTCCTCCAGGACGAGTCCGCCATCGGCGGCTTCGATATCGAGGCACGAGACCCGCACGCCGTTTTCCAGCGTGACGCGGTCGTGATCGCGCCGCATGAGGACGAATTTTCCAGGCAGTGCGATACGCATGTCTTCCATGCGCGCGCGGGCGTCTGTTCCATCGGTGGCGGCGAACATTTCGCCCAGGGCATGGGCGAAGGCGCGATCGGCGGTGGTGGCAAAGGGGGTGCCAAGGGGGATGGGAAGGGGGATGGGAAGGGGGGGCGGATCGGCGGAGGCGAAATAGCGGGCATAGGCGGAGTGTGCGCGCAGCAATTCGTAAATCGCGCGCAATTCGCGGATTTTGGTGATATCTTCACCCTGGACGAAGCGATCCAGGGTGGCACGGGAGATCGAGAGATTATCGCCCCTGCTGCGTTGCTTATTGAACAAATCGACGATCGCCTGGCTGGTCAGGCGTTCGATATCCGACAGCGTCCGCAACGTGATCCGGAATCCTGGCGCGTCCCGGATGGGGTCGTATGGCATGGTCTTCTCCGCATTTGCGCGGATTTGAGCGGATTTCGACAAAGAATCCAAGGGGCCGGGAAGATTTTTGCTCGAATTTGAGCAAAATTGAGTATCTTTATCGCTTCCCATAGGCATAACGGAAACCTTATTTGCATTCGGATACCGCGATGCATCGGAAACTGATCGCGAAGCTGAATCCGGTCTCAAATTCGGATATTCGCCGGGGACGATCCGGGCGCGGCGCGCGGGAAGGGGGGGGCCTTTCCCGCGCTCTGCCGGTGACCTTAAGGGAAGATTAATGGAGGGTTCGATGGCGCGCGCCGTCCGGTCATTGGAAATGCCTGCCTTTCGCGAGCAGCCGCTTGCGTGGATTGTGCAATTCCGGTTTGGCCTGCCGGTGGAATGTTGCCGAACCGGACGAACATAAATTTGTGGCGCGCTTTCGCCGCATCGTATAAACTGCTCACCAGTCGGGCGATTCGTTAATACGCCCGCGACACAACGGAACAATGCAATGATCCACGGGTATATGATTTCGACATCCGACAGTCAGGATGTCGCCGCTCAACTTAAAACCGCCGGTTGCGAAAAAGTTCATCGCGACACGCGTGGAACGGCGAAGACGGAACGCGTGCGCCGCCGGCGTGCGATCGAACAGTTGAACGCGGGCGATGTGTTGGTCGTCGCGCGGCTGAATCAACTCGCCGACTCGACGCTCGATCTGGTTGCGGCGTTGAACGCAATCGGCGAACGCAAAGCCACCTTCCGCTCCATCGCCGACACCTGGGCCGACACCAGCCAACGCGGCGTTCGCCTGATGAGCGTGCTGGAAGGCATCACCGCGTTCGAACGCGATGTGCGCAGCGCGCGCACCGAAGCCGGTCAGGCCCGCGCGGTCGCCCGCGGCGTGAAACTCGGCCGCAAGCCGAAGCTGACGCCGAAGCAAGAGCAGGAAGCGCTGCGCCGCCGCAAGAAAGGCGAGACCCTGGCGACCATCGCCGAAGCCTATAACGTCAGCCACAGCACGATCTCGCGCCTGGTCGCCTGATCTCCGCCGATCCCGGCTGGTTGATCCCGGTCAGCCGACCGGGATCAACCGGATCCGCCGTCCATCGACGCCCAGGGCCACCCGGCCGTCGCGTAAGGCGATGGCGTCATCCCCGAAGACAATGCGCCGCCAGCCATGCAACGCGGGCACGTCCGTCGCTTCCTCGGACGCGATCCGGTCGATGTCGTCGGACGAGGCAACCAATTTCGGCGCCACCGCGTGTTCTTCGCACCGCGCCGCCAACAACACTTTCAACAACTGAACCAGGGCGGCGGAGGGTTTGATCGCGTCGCGCGGACGGCCCAATGGCGGCAGACCCGCTTCCGGAAGCGCCAGCGACGCCGCGACCACCTCCAGCAACGACACGCCGGTCTTGCCCTCCGCGAAGCCGCGGGAAATGCCGCGGGCGCGGGACAAGGCGTCCGCGTCGGCAGGCGCGATCGCGGCGATCTCCATCAAGGTTTCGTCTTTTAAAAGGCGCTGGCGCGGGATGTTGATCCGCTGCGCCTCCTGCTCCCGCCACGCCGCGAGCACGCGCACCAAAGCCAGAAACCGCCGGTTGTTGCCGCGAACCTTCAAACGCTCCCACGCCAGCTCCGGATCGGCGCGATAGGTGGCGGGATTGGTTAAAATCGCCATTTCTTCGGCGACCCAAGCCATACGGCCCTCTTCCTCCAGCCGAACCCGCAACCGGTCGTAAACAAAACGCAACCAGGTCACGTCGGCAGCGGCATACTCCATCTGCGCGGGCGATAACGGGCGCGCGGACCAGTCGCTGAATCGGTGCGCCTTGTCGATGGAACCGCCGGTCAAACCGGACACCAGAGAGTCATAGCCGACCTGATCGCCAAATCCCGCGACCATCGCTGCGACCTGGGTGTCGAACAACGGCGCCGGCACCGCCCCGAAACGCTGGACGAAAATCTCCACATCCTGGCGCGCGGCGTGAAACACCTTGGTCACCGAAGGGTCGGCCATTAACACACCAAGCGCGGAAATATCCAACCCCTCGGCCAATGTGTCGATAACCGCGACCTCGGCCGCGCCCGCGAGTTGCACAAGGCACAACTCAGGGTAATAGGTGCGCTCCCGCATGAACTCGGTATCGACGGTGACGAACGTCTCGCGCGCGAGACGTTCGCACAACGCGGTGAGCGTATCGGTGTCGGTGACAACGGTCGGCGGCGGAAAGTCGGGGATCTGCGGTCGGGCCATCCGGCGGTTTTACACGCGCACGCGCCGATGGCCAGAGCCGGAGTGCCGGAAGGACGATCTTTCGCGGCTGAGGTGCCGTTGGGGCGCTGCCCCAAGCCCCGCGAGGGCTTTGCCCTTCGAACCCACCAGGGCCTCGGCCCCTGGACCGCG
>JAYWAX010000270.1:0-5730 GCA_043782125.1 Acetobacteraceae bacterium
CTACGCGGACCATGACACGAATGGTTGGCAACCGCGGATCATTATTTCCGGCCGCGGGTGCAAGGCCCCTGCGTGAAAGCACAACTTTGGTTCGCACCCTGGCGATCCAGCCGGGCGCGATCCAGCGGGGATTGGTCTCGGCCAAGGCCACGGTTACATTGGCCCGGAACCGAATGGTGTGAGGCGGAATGCGGCGCGCGAGATGGATTGCCCTGGCCGTTTTGCTGGCCGTGCTGTTCGCCGGCGACTATTTTTACTGGCGCTTCGCCATCGCCCAACTGCGGACGGAATTCGACAACTGGGCTTTGCGCGCCCAGGCCGCCGGGGGCGACGTGAGGTTCGGGGTTGTATCGGCGGGTGGCTGGCCGGACGCCGCCACACTGCGGATCGAAAACCTGTCGGTCGCCGCGACCGGCCTGCCCGGCCGCCAAGGCGCGAGTCTGGGCACGCTGCGCTGGGGCGCCGGGGCCGTGGTTTTGCGCACCCGCCTGACCCGGCCCGATATCCTGGAGGTAACGCCCGTCGATCCGCATCCGATCCGCATCGGTAATGGGCCGCCAATCCCGGTATCCGCCGATCACCTGCATCTGCGCATCGCGATGCGGTTGAACGGACCGCCACGCGCGATCGACGTCGAAGCCGTTACCCTGGCCGTCGTGCTGCCCGGCCTTGGTCTCCTGGGAATCGGCGATCTCAGCGTCCACGCCGATCTGAAGCTCGATGCCGGGCGGGATCAGGCGGCGGTGAGGTTCGCGCTGTCGGCCCATCCGGTTTCTCTGCCCGACGGCATTCATTGGGGGCTGGGTCCCGAAATCGCGGATATCGTCCTACAGGGCGTCGTCAACGGTCCGCTCCCGGCCGGCGCCACCGTCGCGAATCGCGCGACCGCCTGGCGCGACGAAGGGGGCTCGCTGGAAATCCACCGCCTGGCTGTCGGCTGGGGTCAGACCCGGATTGAAGCCACCGCGACCTTGGCGTTGGACGAGGATCTGCAACCCATGGGTACCGGCACCGGCAAGATTGCGGGATATGGCGCCGCGCTGGACGCGCTGGCCGCGAACGCGGTACTCACCCGCTCCGCCGCGAAGGCGGCGAAGGCGGTGCTGTCCCTGCTGGCCAATACCCCGGCGGACGGACAGCCAGAGGAAGTGGAGGTGCCGCTGACGCTCCAGTTCCGCACGCTCTCAGTCCGCCAGGTGCCGCTGACGCGCCTGCCCGAAATCGACTGGTCCGGCCGGTGACACCGAGCGCGCCTTTCCGTCATGGCACGGCTCGACCGGGCCATCGGACCCGGCGCCGGCGTTTCATTTGCGAAAAAATCGCCGTACGGGATCATCCGGTGCCTTCGTTCCCGAGGAATTGCCGCTCCGGATGCCCCGATCGAGCCGTGCCATGACCGGGACAGGTAGTGGGGTGTCGTTCAAGCGAGTGCCCTGCCGCGCGCCAGTGCGATCTTGACCCTTCGGGCTCCCGCCGCTAGGCATTGAAAAGATGTAGGAGACAATCATGTCCGCCACCGAATCATTACGGGTGTTCTGGCAGCCTGGTTGAACGAGTTGTTTGAAACTCAAGGAGTTTCTCTCGGTCCGTGCGATCGGGTTCGATTCGGTCAACGTGCTGGACCATCCCACCGGCCTCGCCGATCTCCGCACCCTGGGTGCGCGGTCGGTTCCTGTCCTGTCGCGCGGCACCGAATGGGTGTTCGCGCAAAACATCGGGCATGTGGTCAAATTCCTCGGCCTGAATGAGGCGACGGGCCCGGTCCTGACGCCCGCGCAACTGGTCGCGCGGCTCGACCTGATCCTGTCCACGGCGGCGCGGATGATCCCGCAAATGCCGGACCTGCATCTGGCGAAGGAAGTGCCGAACCGTCCCCGATCGTACAAGGTCCTGTCGCATCACATCTTCCAAATCCCGGATGTGTTCCTGGACGTGGCCGATGGCGCGACCTTGACCTACGAATTGCTGGCCAAACCGCCGCCGGACGCGCTGCATGGCTTCGCCGATGTTGCAACGTTCGGAGAAAGCATCCGGCAACGGCTGCTGGCCTGGTGGGCGGCGAAGGCCGATAAATCCGGCAAGGAAGAAGTTCAGACTTACTACGGCCCGCAAACTCTGCACGAAACGCTGGAACGCGCGACGTGGCACAGCGGCCAGCATGTGCGGCAATGGGCGATGCTGTTGGAAATGACGGGTGTCACCCCGGACCACCCGCTGCGGCCCGAGGATTACGTTGGGCTGCCGATGCCCACGAACGCCTGGGATGGCTGACGGACTCCGCCGGTGTTTCGGCACCGGCGGGTCGTTCGACGATAAGCGGCGCTCTGCCCGCCGTAATCAGGCCGCGCCGATCGCCACGGACAATTTTGGCGGGTTCTTCAACGTCTGCAAAATCACGCAATAACGCTCGGTCGTCTGGATCATCCGTTCCAGCTTTGCCGCGTCCGCGTCGGACTCGATATCGAATCGCAACGTGACCTCGGTCAGACCAACGGGTGCGTTGCGGTCAACCGCCAGTGTGCCGCGCGCGTCCCAGATGCCGTCGGCGCTGATCTTACCCGAGCGGATGGTGACGCCCATCGCCGTCGCGACCGCGCGCAGGGTGACGCCGGCGCAGGCGACCATGGCCTCCAGCAGCATATCCGCGGAGCAGGCGAGTTCGCCGCTGCCGCCACCGGCTTTATGTAGCCCGGCGGTGGTGTCGCCGTGCCAGGAATGCACGGTGCAGGCGATGTCGTTCAGTTCCAGCGTGCCCTCGGCATGCGCGGGGATCAGCGCGGACGCGGGGTTGTCGCGGTATTGTTGCTTCAGCGGCGCTTGTTTGGCGCGAAGTTCTTCGACGTTCACGGGGACTTTCTCCTTTAAGATATTCGGACGCGTGCCGCAGGATGGCTGGCGGGCAGGCGCGATCGCCCAGGACCATATAGTTTCTCACGTAATGTTCCAGGTGCGTAGGCGGATTTATACAGGCCTCGGCGGCGAAGTTCCGGCACCACCAGATCGGCGATATCGGAAAATGTTTCAGGAGTCAGCGCGTAGGCCAGGTTGAAACCATCGACATCGGTTTCGCGGATCCAGTCCTCGAACTCGTCGGCGACGTCGTTATACGATCCGACAATGACCGGGCCGCGCCCGCCGATGCCGGCGTGGCGGGCGATTTCGTCGACGGTCCAGGCGCGGCCGGGATCGGCGATGGTGAAGGCTTCCAGCGCCGAGGTCATCGCGTTGGCACCTTGGAACTTCACAGGCTCATGGCGCGGCAGCGCGGCGAAGTCGATGCCGGTCCAGCCGGACATCAACGTCAGGGCCCCTTCGGTGCTGACGTAACGTTGGTAATCGCGGAATTTTTCAAGCGCCGCTTCCCGTGTCGAGTCCGTGACGACCGTCATCATGGTATAGATACGCAAGTCGCGCGGATCGCGTCCCGCTTCGGCGGCGCGTCGCCGAATATCCTTGACGATTCCGCCGATGACTTTCTTCGACGGACCGTTCACGAACACGCATTCCGCGTGATCCGCCGCGAACTGGCGTCCCCTTGTGGAGGCGCCCGCCTGATACAGCACCGGCGTTCGTTGCGGCGACGGTTCGCACAGATGGATCGCGTCCACCTTAAAATGCGGCCCGTCGTGCTGGATGCGATGAATTTTATCGGCGTCCGCGAAACGGCCGGAGGCGCGGTCGCGCAGCACCGCGCCGTCCTCCCAGCTTGCTTCCCACAGTTTATAGACCGCTTGCATATAGTCTTCCGCGATCTCGTAACGTTCGTCGTGACTGTGTTGCTCGGACCGTCCCATGCCTTTGGCGGCGCTGTCCAGGTAACCGGTGACGATATTCCAGCCCATCCTGCCGCGGGTGAGATGATCCAGCGTGCTCATGCGCCGGGCGAAGGGATAGGGATGTTCGTAGGACAGCGCGCAGGTCACGCCGAATCCCAGGTGGGTCGTGACCAGGGCCATCGCGGACACGAGCATCAGGGGATCGTTCACCGGCACCTGCACCGCGTTTTCCAGCGCGCTGCGTGGCGAGCCTTTGTATACGTCGTAAATCCCCAGCACATCCGCCAGGAAAATCGCGTCGAACTGGCCCCGTTCCAGCGTTTTCGCCAGTTCGGTCCAATATTCCAGCGTATTGTAACTATCGGCCCGGTCGCGCGGATGCGTCCAGAGGCCGGGCGATTGGTGCCCGACGCAGTTCATATCGAATGCGTTCAGGCTGATTTGCTTTTTCATTCAGGAGCGCAATGGAAATTGCATGGCCACCACATCGACGCCTTCGGGGCCGGCCCAGGCGTTGAAGGGGGGATCTTCGGGGTAGACGAAAACGCAGGACAAGGCGGGAATGTTTTTATCGTCGCGTGTCATGGCGCCTGCGACGACGACCCAGTATTGGCCTCGTCCCCAGGCCGGATCGGGGCCGATCAGGCGCTCGCCGGCGTTGGCGCGGTAACGCCAGACGCCCATCCCGTCGGGTTCTGGGCGCAGGATCGGGCCGGTTTCGGTGGTCAGCGGTCCCACCACGCGCTCGCGATGATGGCGTCCCGGCACTTTTCGCAATGCCGCGCGACTTTCGGGATTGGACATGAATTGCGCGCCCGGATCGAAACCGTTTCGTAACGTGAAATAATGCACGCCGGCATCGGTGCTGGCCCGGATCGGTCCGTAGGCAGTATGGGCGCCGGAAAAATGCACCGTGACCGGCTTTGCCTCGTGCGTGCCCATGATCCCGTGCCCGTCCACGATCACCTGGAACTGATCCTGCCGGTGGTAATGCGAATTGGCGGTGCTGCCAGGGTCCTGTTCCACCAGGAAGGCCATGGGCAACAACGCGTCCATCGCCGGATCGGGCGCGCCCGGCTCCATGTTATAACGGGTCGTCCCGATATACAGCGTGTGCCAGAAGGTCACACCATCGGCGGCGGTCCCGCGGCGGCGGTTGACTCGTGCCTCGTCGGCAGTCGCGATGACCGGCATTGTTTCAGGCCTCCGTACCATGTGCGTATGGCGGCTACATTTTAGCCTGCCCGGCGCACGGCGCAAAGCGGCCAGAGTTTGGGGGTGCGCCAGGGCTCCGCCCCGGACCCCGCGAGGGCTCTGCCCTTCGAACCCGCCAAGGCTGGGCCTTGGAACCCATTTATTGGGGAAGATGAGACAGGGGGCCATCCGAGGCGGTTGGAACATCCGTGTAGGCCCCCTGTCTCATCTTCCCCCAACCGATCGCGGTCCAGGGGCCGAGTCCCTGGTGGGGGCGAGGGGCAAAGCCCTCGCGGGGTCTGGGGCAAAGCCCCAGCGCATGCCCAAACTCAGGCCGCGGTGCAGCTCGCGCAGCGGCCTTCGGCTTCGATGGTGGCTTTGCCGACGGTAAACCCCAGGCGTTTGGCGGCGTCATCCAGGGCATGGGCCAGTTCGTGATCGTCCAGTTCCGTCACCTGGCCGCAGGTCCGGCAGATCAGAAACTGGGCCGCATGGCTGGCGTCGCCGTGGCTGACGCAGCCAACGAAGGCGGACCGGCTTTCCAGTTTGTGGATCAGGCCGTGTTCCAGCAGGAATTCCAGTGCCCGGTAGACGGTCGGCGGCGCAGCGCCAACGCGGGTCGCGCGCAGTTGGTCCAGCAGATCGTAGGCGCCGGTGGGTGAATCGGATTCAAGGATCAAGCCCAGTACCTGGCGGCGCAGATCGGTCAGCCGCGCGCCTTTGGCACCGCAAATCCCGCCTGCTTGTTCCAGCAACGTCT
>JAYWAX010000271.1:0-15742 GCA_043782125.1 Acetobacteraceae bacterium
CGCGACCGGATAATACACGCGCCCATCGAACAATCGCCGCGCCGTCCGGTAAAACGCCCCACTATGCGCGACCCAGGCCCCGTCCACGCCCCGTCCGACATCCGCGTCCACCGTCAAAATCCCCGACGGCATGCCGATCCGCACGGAGGCGCCGGCGCCCGGTCCCATCGCCTGGTTCACCACCGTCCCGGCGATCCGCGCCGCCACGCCGGTGCACAAAGACGCCGTCAACGGCAAGGCGCGATGCGGCTGGCCGTTCGACAGAAACCGCACCGTCAGATCGACCTGCGCTGCGGAAATCGGATTGCCGGACAAAGTCGGCGCATCCATCGGCGGGGACACGAACCCAATGATCGGCACGCCGTTAATCGTGCGCGCCTCGTCCTCGTCGCGCGCGATCCCCATGGCGACGGAGGCCGCGCGGCGGATTTTTTGTAGCTTTGTCAGAAGTTCGGTATTCTGGTCGAGTGCGTCCGGGAGTTCCCGCCCGGTCAGACCCAAATCGGCGGCGCGGACGAAGACGCAGGCATTGGCGGCATCGACCATCGAAACCTGAATGGCTCCAACATCGGGCACGGTGAGTTCGTCCACCACGTTTCCAGTCGGCAACAGCGATCCGGTTGTCGCGCCACCTGGCGTCAAAAAATCCAGCCGCACCGGCGCGCCCGTGCCCGCCACGCCGGGGATCGCCATGTCCCCATCGGTCGCCGCGCGGCCGTCGATCACCCCGAACGTTGAATGCACGATCTTTTTCGTATTCGTATTGAAAATCCGCACGGTTGTCCGGACGCCATTCGGGTGCAGCAAGCCCTCATCCACCGCAAAGGGGCCGACGGCGGAACTCATATTGCCGCACATGCTGCGATAATCGACCTTTTCCTCGCGTATCTGCACCTGCGCGAAGGTATAGTCGATATCGGCGTCCTCGCGATCCGACGGCGACAGCACGCAGACTTTCGACAGCGACGAAATGCCGCCGCCCATCCCGTTCAATTGGCGTCCGTTCGGATCGGGGCTCCCCATCGCCGCGAGGAAGATCGGATCCCATGCCGATTGCGGCGGCAGGTCTTTCCGGTGAAACACGATGGCGCGGCTGGTGCCGCCTCGCATGAACACGGCGGGAAGCGACAGCAGCGGCATCGGACCTCTCCTTGGTTCAGAATCCGTACTGGACCCGTTTCGTGTTCGCATTGCGAAGATCGCGGTAGCGCGCCAAGGCCAGCAAAGGGAAATACAGGCGGTAACCATGGTAGCGCAGATAGAAGACGCGGGGAAATCCGACGGCGGTATAGGGCAATTCCGTCCATTCGCCGTCCGCGCGGCGGGTCCGCGTCAAATACGCAATGCCGCGCGCCACCGCGGGATGATCCGTCTCTCCCGCCGCCATTAACCCCAGCACGGCCCAGGCGGTCTGCGACGGCGTGGACTCCTTGTACAAACCATGCGGCGCCTGGCCGTAGCTTTCCTCGTCTTCGCCCCAGCCGCCATCCTCGCGCTGCACGGAAATCAACCAGGCCGCGCCGCGTTCGATCGCGGCATCGCGATGATCCAGACCCGCAGCGTTCAGCGCGCAAAGCACCGACCATGTGCCGTAAATGTAATTCGCGCCCCAGCGGCCGAACCAGCTTCCGTCCGCCTCCTGCTCGCGCCGCAGGAACGCAAGCGCGCGCGCCATCGCGGGATCGTCCCGGTCCATCCCGATCTGCGCCAGAAACGACACACAGCGCGCGGTCACGTCGCTGGTCGGTGGATCGAGCAAAGCGCCGTGATCGGCGAAGGGGATATGGTTCAGGTGCAGGTGGATGTTCTCAGGCTCGAAAGCGCCCCAACCACCGTCCATTTTGCCGCGGCCCTTGGACTGCATACCAACGATCCATTCGCGCGCGCGGGCGATGGACCCGGCGTAAGCGGGGTCGCCCGTGCGATCCAGCAACATACCGACCACGGCGGTATCGTCCACATCCGGGTAATGCGGATTTTCGTACTGAAACGCCCATCCACCCGGACGCAAACCCGGGCGGCGCACGGTCCAGTCGCCATCGACATCCAGGATCTGTTTTTCCAGCAGCCAACGGCAGGACTCCTCGACGTCCACCCCCGCTTCCAGCATCGCGTGTCCGGCGAGTCCGGTGTCCCAAACGGGCGACAGGCAGGGCTGGCAGTAGGCGCGGTCTTCGGTCTCAACCACCAATTTTCGCACCGCCTTCCAGGCGATCGCCGCCGCCGGGTGGTCCGCCGGAAAGCCAAGCGTATCGAACATCATGACGCTGTTGGCGATCGCCGGGTAAATCCCGCCCAGACCGTCGTCGCCGTTCAAACGCTCGGTTACGAACGCCACCGCCTTGTCGATCGAACGCCGCTGGCCCGATGCCGGGAACCACGGAGTCACGGCGCGCAGCACCTGATCCACCTGGCGGAAGAATTTTCCCCAGCGGGACCGGTAAGGTCCGCGTATCCAGTCGCGAATATCCGCTGGCGGCGTCCGGAACAATTCCGCGATATGCACATTGCGCGGATTACGCGCCAGCGGACGTTTCGTCATCAGCACCAGCAGCGGCACGACCACCGTACGCGACCAGTACGAAACCTTCGACAAATGAAACGGAAACCACCTGGGCAGCAACATGATTTCCATCGGCATGACCGGTACCGCGCGCCACGGCACCTGGCCGAACAGCGCCAGTTGCGCGCGCGTGAACACATTGGTCCGCTCGGCACCGCCCGCCGCCAGGATCGCGTCGCGCGCGCGGCGCATGTGCGGCGCGTCTGGATCGTCGCCGATCGCCTTCAGCGCGAAATATGCCTTCACGCTCGCGGACATGTCGAAGGCCCCGTCGTGGAACAGCGGCCAGCCGCCATGCGCGCCCTGGATGTTCCGCAAATACACGCCGATCTTCGCCTGCAACGTCGGGTCGATCCGGTCGAGAAAATGTTCCAGCAACACATATTCCGCCGGAATCGTCGCGTCGGCTTCCAGCTCGAACACCCAATGCCCGTCACCGTGCCGCCGCCGGGTCAGCGCGTCGGCCGCAGCCGCGATCGCCTCGTCCAGGCTGTCCGGCGCCACGCCCGCGACAGCCGCTTCAGTCGTCATGATCGGACATTTTCTTCTTTTTCCGCCGCCGGCGCGAGGGTGTGGGCGGATTGAGCACCAATTTGGCCGCCGTCACGCCGGACCGGATCGCCCCCTCAATCGTCGCGGGCAGGCGCGTGTCGGTCCAGTCGCCCGCCAAAACCAGGTTCGGGAACCGGGTTTCCGCGCCGGGCCGCAGTTCTTCCTGCTTCACGTTGGCAACAATGGTCGCGCGCTTTTCCTTGATGACGCGAAACGGCGGGAGTTCCGCTTCCGGTCCTTCCAGATCGAAGGCCTTCACCACATTGCGCCAGATCGCCGCCGCCAGATCGTCCGCCGGCCGGTCGATGACCTTGTTCGCAGCGCTGACAGTAATGGACAGATGGTCGTCCTTGATGAAGATCCACTCCGCCAACCCGTTCACCAACCCCACGAAACCCGCTTCCGCGACGTCGTCTTCGGGGTCCAGCCGGACCTTGTAATGGACATTCAGGACCGATTCGAAGGCATCGGGCACCGTCAGATCCGGGACCAGGTCTCTGGCAATCCAGGGCGGGACCGCCAAAATGACGGAATCCTCCGCGCCAAGGGAAATAGACCCTTCCGAGGTTTCGAGGCCCGAAACGCGTTCGTTTTCAAACGTCAGCCCGGTGATCCGGTGGTTGAACAACACCTCCGCGCCGCGTCCTTGCAGGGTCTCGATCGCCGGATCGATCAGCGCGTCCGACAACCCGTCCGTCGCCAGTCTGGGCAGGCAGGCTTTGCCACCCTTTAACAGCGTTTCCCGCATCACGGCGCCAAACAGACAGGCCAGCGCTTCATGCGGGCGAGTGTTCAGCGCGGCGATCGAAAGCGGCTCCAGAAACAGCCAGTAAAGCGAGGTATGACGCATCGTCTCCGTCACCACCGTATCGTCCCACTCGCGGCCGATCGTGCGCAGGATCAGGTGTTCGCTTGCGGTGGTCTTAGGCACGCGGCGATCCGGATACAGCAGCCACCAGGGAATCCATCCCTTACTGGGCCGTAGCGTCCATTCCCGTCCGGTCTTCAGGTCGTAAAACGGGAAGACCGGCGTTGCCGGTCCGGAAATACGGTCCCGGGCGCCGATCGCGTCGATATAGGCGAAAGCGGACTTGTTACCCGACATCAACATGTGATTGCCGTTGTCCAGGCGCATGTCCAGCTCGGGGTCGTAGTACGACCGGCAGCGCCCGCCGCCCGCGGCGGTGGACTCGTAAACGGTCACGTTCCGGCCCGCGCCGCTCGCCTCGATGGCGGCGGACAGGCCGGCAAGGCCGGCGCCGATGACATGAATTCTGCTCATTGTCCCGCTTCTTTGCCCGAAGTCGGCCCTGTTTCGCAATCGCCCGCTTGCCTCTGGGCGGGTTTTACGGTCGGGTTCAGACTTCCAGCACCCGGAGCGATGTCAGCCCCTCCGCCAGAATCCGGATCAGATCGGGCAGCGCCAGGGCAACGCAACCCTCGGTGGGATCGTAATTCGGCCGCGCGGCATGAAGAAAAATCGCGGAGCCGCGCCCTTTGACTACGGGAGAATCGTTCCAGCCAAGAACGCCAATGACGTCGTAAACATCGTCGCGGCGCCACAATTCCTCGTGCCGTCCGTCATGGGGCAGGCGGACGAAGCGGTTGTAATCGCGATGGAACGGATCGTCGCACCAGCCGTCGCTGACGGCGATCGGCTCCACCGGCACGGCGCATCTGGGCGGCGGGACGCGGTCGGCGCGATACAGAACCCGGCGCAGCGGCAGCGAACCCGCCGGCGTGCCACTGTCGCCCTCTTCCTTATGCGGCCGCACGCCCGATTTCCCCAACGCCACCCGCAAGGGCTGGCCACGCCAGATCAGCAACCCCGAAGGGCGAACGATGGCTTCCATCCGCTATTCGTCCAACATGTGGCCGAACCGGACCGCTTTGGTGGCGAGATACGCGTCGTTGACCTCGTTCGAGGCGAAGGCGTGCGCTTCCCGTCCCAAGACCTCCACGCCGCAGGCGGTAAGGCCTGCGATCTTGTCCGGGTTATTGGTCAACAGCCGGACCTTATCGATTCCCAACGCCAGCAGCATGTTGGCGCCAACCAGGAAGTTCCGCTCGTCTGCGCCCCAGCCCAGGACACGGTTGGCGTCCATCGTGTCCAGACCCCGGTCCTGCAGCGTGTAGGCGCGTAGCTTGTTCGCGAGGCCGATCCCGCGCCCCTCCTGCGCCAGGTACAGCACCACGCCCGTGCCATGTTCCGCCATGCGCTGGATCGCGCCGCGCAGTTGCTCGCCGCAGTCGCAGCGCATCGACCCCAGCAGATCGCCCGTGAAGCACTCCGAATGGATGCGGACCAGCGGCGCCTGGGCGGACTCGGGGCGCCCAATGAGGATCGCCAGATGTTCAATCGCAGAGCCCTCCGCGCGGAACGCCACCACGCGCGAATCCGGCGCGTCCCGCAGCGGCACTGGCGCGGAGGCGACGATGCGCAAACCCGCACCTTCCATCCCGGGGTACGCCAAGACATCCGCCGCCTTCACCCCGATCAGGTCCTGGGCCGCGAGGTCCAGACCGGGAACCGGGACCACGGCGAGGACGGCGGGCAGAAGCCGGCCCAATTTGGCCAAGGCCAACGCGGCGGCGGCACCAGGCGGCGCGTCGATCGTCTGCATCCCCGTGGCCCGCGGTTGCGGCACAGTTGGGTCGGCCAGACCGCGTAGGGAGTCGGGATCGGCGAGTTCAGCCGGCAGAATCGCCGCGACCACCTCGGTCTTCCCGTCGATCGGGCGGCGCAACACCGCCGCCCCTCTGATCTGGGCCAACAGCACCAGGGGGGGCGTAGAACCCAGAGCCAGGAACGCCGCGAGGCTGGCGACGCCCGCAGTTTCAAGCGCGAGTAACAGAAGCGGCGAGTCCCCTTCCAGCAGAACCGGAACGCCCCGGCGCAGGTCCGATGCGGCGCGGTGAACGCGGCGCAGGGTTCGGGTCAGGACATCGTTATCGGCGGCGGCCGGGAGCAGGGAAGCGGTCATGATCTCCTGATAGTGGGGGTTGAACGTCTTTGGAACAATCCCGGCCCAATTTTGTCACGTTTGGTCTATAGCGTCCCCAGTGTCGCATGGGCTGGAGTCCCGCCCATGCGACGGGCAACCAGGATGGGAGTGGACGGCCAATGCCGGGTTCGGGGGCAATCCTGATCGTCGATGGCGATGCCGCGATGCGGGAAACGCTGCGGGAACAATTAACCCGCGACGATGCATTCGCGGTGGCGGCGGCGGTTGGCGCGCAGGACGCCGAGGTCCGCCTCGCCGCCAATGGCGCGGACTTCGCCGCTGTCATCATGGACGCGGTTTTGCCGGATGGGGATGGCCACGCGGTCTGCGCGGCGCTGCGGGCGCGCGGGTTGACGATGCCGGTGATCCTGATGAACGGTATCGTCGAGGAGGGCGCGCCCAGAAATGTGTCCGCCATCGCCAAGCCGTTCCGTCTCAGCGAGCTGATGGCCCGGTTGCGCGAGATGCTGGATGCACAGCCGCCGGACATGGCGCGGGTGCGGTTCGCTATCGGTCCCTATGCGTTCGATTCGGACGAGAAGGCGTTGCGGCACGAAGCGGAAGATCGCCGCATCCGCCTGACGGAAAAGGAGGCCGCGATTCTGGTCTTCCTCCACCGCATGAGCGAACGCGCCGTGCCACGTCTGGAACTGCTGCGCGAGGTCTGGGGTTACAATCCGGCAGTGACCACGCACACCCTGGAAACGCATATTTACCGGCTGCGCCGCAAGATCGAGGCGAACCCCGCGAAAGCGTGTTTATTGATCACAGAAGCTGGCGGATACCGGCTGGCGGCGCATTAGAGCGCGATCGTTTGAGATTGACTTCAACCTCAAACGTGAATCGCTCTCTCTAACGTTCCGCGAAACCCTCCAGCTCGTCCTTGGCCCAGGCGATGACCTGGGGGACGGTTTGCCCGATGTGCAGGCGCGCGAGCATCGTTGGCAGCGTGCCGCGATTGAAGGCTTTTACCGCCATCCCGGGCGGTGCGGGGGCCATCGGGATACAAGGCCGCGCGTTGTGGAAAGGCCGCAGCGGATAATTATAGGTGAGGCCGTCGGGTTTGCCGACCTGGTCCCAGATTGGGAAATCGACCATCGAGGCGAAGGGCGGAATGTCGTAACCGATTGTGGCGATGCACCTTTCCTCCACCTGTGCGCGCTGCATCAGATACGCGATCAGGGCTTTGCCCGCGCTTTTGTTTTTCGCGAATTTCCAGATGCCCCAGAAATTCGTGGAATAGGTTTCGAAGCGACCCTTGGGGCCGGCGGGCGCGGGGAAAACCCAGGTATCCAGCGCGACCGCAGGGGCCTCGCGCTTCGCGACAGACCAGGGCGAGGGCGGATTATAGACCAGCGCGCTTTTGCCGGAGATGTAGGCGCGGTTGTTCGAGGCATCGTCGTAGGCGACGGCGTTTTCCGGCAGAAACCGAACCAGTTTCTGGCTGTATTCCAGCACCTGGCGCACCTCGTCCGAACCGGCGGTTATATTTCCATGGCGATCGATCAATTCCGCGCCGAAGGAGGCGAACATCTGCCCGACCCAGCCGCCGGAATCGCTGGTGGTGCCCAGACCGGTGGCGAAGGGCATGCCAAGTTTGTGGCAGGCTTCGGCAATTTTCAGGTAATTGTCGTAATTCCATGTGGCGGCGGAGGGGGACCCGCCCGCGCGCGCCGGATAGATTTCCTGGATGTCGATCCCCGCTTGTTTCAGGACGCCGATACGGCCCAGGGCGCAGTAGTAGAAGGACATGGTGCTGATTGGAACCGCGCGCCAGATACCTTGTTCGCGGCCGAGATATTCGCAAATTTCGTTGGTCGGACCGAATTGTTTCGTCAGTTCCGACATCGTATCGTCAATCGGCTCCAGCGAGTCGATATTGTTATGGACTTCCCAGACGGGAAACACCGACACGTCGTGGCCGGATTTCCCCAGCGCCTCGGCGGCGAGGGTTGTGCGCGCGGCAGTGCCTGCGAGGAAATCGGCCTGGACCTCGACCTTGTTCGCCGCAGCCCAGACCTCGATCTGGCGGCGCAGCACAACGTTGCCTTCTTGCACCCAATGGTCCGGCACGACGATCGATAATTTCCCGGCGGCGCCCGCAGAGCGGATGTGTACAAGCGGCAACGCGGCGGCAGTGGCAGCCAGTTTCAGCGCCTGACGGCGGCCAGGTATTTGTACGTTCATCATGGATGGCGTTCCTCATTTCCCGGCACGTTCGGGGATTGCCGGGAAGCCTGCGGCCGATGGGATCGTTTGTCACGTTTGGGGTGTTCAGGTTGTCACGCGCCGGCGCCCCCGCTAGCGTCGTGGCACAAGGAGAGAAACGCCCATGTCCCAGGCAGCCGCCAAACCCATTCCGATCCCCGACGAAATCACCGCCCCATTCTTCGATGGCGCGCGTGACGGGAAACTGATGCTGCAACATTGCACCGGATGCAATAAATGGAGCTTCCCGGTGCGCGAACGCTGCCCGCACTGTTTCGCCGCCAAACTGGAATGGCGCGCGGCCAGCGGGCGCGGCACGCTTTATACATTCGCCATTATGCATCAGGTCATGAATCCCGGCTTCGCGTCGTCGGTCCCCTATAATGTCTCGCAAGTGGACCTGGAGGAAGGTGTGCGGATGATTTCCAATGTGATTGGGGTCGAGAATTCCGCGCTCCGGGTGGGCATGAAACTCGAAGCGATATTCGAGGATGTTGGCGATGCCGTCAGCATTCCGAAATTTCGCGCCGTGGCCGGTTGATCGGGAGAACGAACATGGCAAACCAGCCAAAAGGCGCCATCGCCGGACTCGGTGTCACGCCGATGGGAAAAATATACGGCCGCCGCTCGGTCGATTTCGCGGCCGAGGCAATCGCGATGGCACTGGACGACGCGGGCCTGACCAAAAACGACGTCGATGGATTGTTAATTAATGCGAACATTCCCGGCGACATGGACCCGCGCACGCAGATGGTGCTGGGGTTCGAGAATCTGTCGCTGATCAATGTCATGAGCGCATACGGCTCGACCATGGGCAGCATGATGCAATACGCCTGCATGGCGATCCGCGAGGGTTTGGCGAAAACGGTTGTCCTGGTCTACGCGGATGCGCCGTTGACGCCCACCCGCGGGGCCGGTCAGTCGTATTCCGGACCGCACCGGTTTCCGCTTGGCGGTATGGCCGGTCTGAAAGCGCACTACGGCGATTTCGGCGCCAACCTGGGCTATGCGATGGCCGCGCGGCGCCATATGCATCTTTACGGTACGACATCGGAACAACTCGGCACCATCGCCGTCGGCCAACGAAAATGGGCACAAATGAGTCCATGGGCGCAAATGAAAGCGCCGATGACAATGGACGACTATTACAATTCGCGTTTCATCGCGGAACCGTTACGGTTGTTCGATTGCTGCCTCGTATCGAACGGCGCGGTGGCGGTTGTCGTCACGTCGGCGGAACGGGCGCGCGATCTGAAACAAACGCCGGTGAACGTGCTGGGATACGCGCAACGCGCGCCCGGCGATAACCTGGATACCAGCCGGCATCCCGCGGTCGAAACAGGCGCGAAAGAGGCGGGCGACGCGGCGTTCCGCATGGCGGGTATCGAACGCAAGGATATCGGCACGCTGCAACTCTACGACTGTTACACCTATACCGTGCTGGTATCGCTGGAAGATTACGGTTTCTGCGCCAAAGGCGAGGGCGGGGCCTTCGTCGCGGACGGGAAGCTCGGGCCGGGCGGATCGTTGCCGACGAATACCGGCGGCGGGCAATTGTCCGGATTTTACATGTGGGCCTTCACGCCGCTGGCGGAAGCGGTGGTGCAGGCGCGCGGCCAGGCCGGAGAACGCCAGGTCGCGCGAAACGATTACGTTCTGGTCAGCGGCAACGGAGGGATCTTGAATTTCCATTCGTCGCTGATTTTGAGCCGGCACGCTTCGGGTTAAAACGAGCCAAATGTTTCAGGCATTGGTGGCGGCATGGCCCAGAGAACAGGGCGCCATGCCGTACCCGTGCGCAAAACGCCCAGACCGCGTGGCGGCGGACAACCGAGTCAGGCCCCGCCGCCCGTCGCAAACCCACCCGTAAGGATCTCGTTCGCAGAAACGTAGTGCAGCCCCAATGCCCGCGCCACCGCAGGATGAGTTACCTGACCCGCGTAAATGTTCAAACCCGCGAGCAAATGCGGATCGTCGCGCATCGCGGCCACAACCCCCTTGTCCGCCAGCGCCATGACGAAGGGCAGCGTCGCATTGGTCAGCGCATAGGTGGAGGTCCGCGGCACCGCGCCGGGCATGTTGGTGACGCAGTAATGGACGACGCCTTCCTCGACATAGGTCGGCTCGGCATGGGTCGTCGGGCGGCTGGTCTCGAAGCACCCGCCCTGGTCGATGGCGATGTCCACCAGCACCGAACCCGGCCGCATCCGCCGCACCATGTCGCGAGTCACCAGTTTTGGCGCCGCCGCGCCCGGCACCAGCACCGCGCCGATGACCAGATCGGCCGCGACCACCGCGCGCTCGATGGCGTCTTCCGTCGCGAACAACGTGGTCGCGCGGGCGCCGAACTGCAGATCGAGTTCCTTTAACCGCGCGATGGAACGATCGACGATGATGACCGAGGCCTCCAGACCGGCGGCCATGCGCGCGGCATTGGTGCCGGACACGCCGCCGCCCAGTACGACGACCTTCGCGGGCGGCACCCCGGGGACACCGCCAAGGAGAATCCCGCTGCCGCCTTGCTCGCGCTCCAAACAATGGGCGCCAACCTGGACGGCCATGCGGCCTGCGACCTCGCTCATGGGGGCCAGCAACGGCAGCGCGCCGAAGCGATCCGTCACGGTTTCATAGGCGATACAGATGGCGCCCGACCGTAACAGGCCTTCGGTCTGCGCTTTATCGGCGGCGAGGTGGAGATAAGTGAACAGAATTTGGCCGCGCCGCAGCAAGGCGATCTCCAGCGGCTGCGGTTCCTTGACCTTCACGATCGCATCCGCAGTTTCGAACACCGGCGCGGCGGTGGCAGCAATCGTGGCGCCCGCCGCGCGATACGCGTCGTCGCCGTACCCGATGCCAAGACCCGCGTCGTGTTCGACGATCACCTCGTGGCCATGCCGGATCAGCTCCCGCGCCCCCGCGGGCGTCAGGCCGACGCGGTATTCCTGGATTTTGATTTCTTTTGGCACACCGATTTTCATCGCGAACTCCTGGCGGATACCTGAAATATGGGCGATGAGGCCGGGATTTCATCCCCCAAGACTTCCCTCCGTGACCGGGTTTATGTCCTGGGCCGGAACAAATCCGCGATCACGGCGCACAAGGCCCCGCAGAACATCAGCAGCGCCATGCCGCGCGGCGTCCCGTCCGTCAGCAGTCCCACAAACAAGCCGCTGGTCGCGCCCAACGCGAATTGTCCTACACCCATCAGGGCGGCTGCGGACCCCGCATGCGCCGCGTGCCGCTGCAACGCGCCCGCCGCGGTGTTGCCGTTGGAAAATCCCTGGCAACTCAACGCCAGGAAAATCGGCGCAACAATCATCCATAAACTGTGGACGCCGCTGAAACTCAGCACCACGAGAACAAACGTCGCGGCCAGCGAAATCCGGGATATCACCCGCAGCATCGCGAACAGTCCGAACCTGGGCAGCAGCCGCGCGTTGATTTGCGAACCCGCGATCAGCCCGCAGGAACACAGGCCGAAAATCAGGCCGAATCCCGACGGCGACAGGCCGAACCCCTGAATGAACACCGGCGACGATCCGCCGAGATAGGCGAACATGCAGAACGTCGTCCCGCCGCCCATGATCGCATGCGCCCGGAAAACCGGTTCCCGAAAAATCGATCCGTAGCGCGACAGGATCTGCGCCGGACCGGTCCGGATGCGCCGGGATTCGGGCAGCGTTTCCGGCAAAAACCGCCATGCGAGCAGCGCACAGGAAGCTCCGTACAGCGCCTGAAACCAGAAGATAAACCGCCAATGTCCGATGGCCAGAAACGCCGCGCCAACGCTTGGCGCCAGGATCGGCGCCACGCCCATCACCAAGACCAGCCGCGACATCAGGATTGCGCCGCGTTCTCCGCTGGCCAGGTCTCGCACCACCGCGCGGCTGATCACCATGCCCGCCGAGGCACCGATGGCCCCAACGAACCGCAGCACCGCCAGCACGGTCAGGTTTGGCGCGACGGCACCACCCGCCATCGCCAGCGCGAAAATCGCGAACCCAACAATCAAGGGCCGCCGCCGCCCATAACGATCGGACAAAGTGCCCTGCATGATCTGGCCAACAGCCAGGCCCGCGAACCATGCGGCCAGAGTAAGCTGCGCGGTGCCGGGCGCGGTGTTGAAAGTGGCCTCCACCGCCGGGAACGCGGGCAAATACATGTCCGTCGCCGCCGGTCCGACGGCGATGAAATAGCCCAGTAGACGTGGCAGCCAATTGGGATACGGGGGAGACTCGATCTCCGGTTGGGCCGATTTTGGGGCAATGGTCATGACCGGAGCTTGAATACCGCGATGCAGCATCCGGCGCGAGGGGCCAGAGTACATCGCCGCCCCTCATTTCCGCGAGTCGCGGATTCATCGCGGGCGGCGCTTGACCGCGGCGGGCGGAGAGGCGCGAAATTCAAGCCGGAGGGACGACGTGATTCGCATGACCGGCCGCCTGCCGATGGCACTGACGATCTGGGCCATGGGATGCGCGCCGGCCTTTTCACAGGCCGCGCCAGTCGCGGGATATGTCAGCGCGATCGATGGGCGGCTGGCGGATTGCGCGATCCTGCGCGCGCGGAAGGAAATCCCCGCCCGCTTCTGGGCCGACCTGCTGGTCGGCGATCAGGTGATCGCGAAAAGCGATTGCCGGATCGAAATCATGCCGCGCGACGGGCCGCGGCGCTGGATGGTCATGGCGTCCAACTCTCCCACGGCGATGACGGCGCGCGCCACGCGATCGGTACTGCTTCCCAAGGGCCTGGAGCCGATCGGGCAGGCGTTAAGCAAGTGGAACGACGAGCTGCAACCACCCTTGCCGCCCGTCAGAAAACCGCCACCCAAAAAAGGCCGCGCGCCGCCGCCGGAACCGCCGCCCGCGAAAAGGGTAACGCCGCCGCCTCCGCCGCTGGCGATTCCGCTGCTGACCGGCCCAACGCGGCAACGCATGGTGGCCGGACAACGGCGGTTCAACCTGTCGTGGACGGGTGGCAAATCGCCGTTCACCGTGACTCTGATGGGGCCTGACGGCGTGCCGCCATGGGTGTTTCAGATTGGTGAGGAACGTGTCGTGTCCTCCACCATCGCGCCCAGGGCGGGGGGGTATGAGGTTCGGATCGCCGATGCGGCGGGGGCGTCGGTACAGGCGCCGTTCGACATGGTGGACGCGCCGCCCGCGATCGAAGGGCGCGATCTGGAGTCTCTGCCGCCGGGCATCGCCCGGGTTCTGGCCGCCGCCCGCCTGTCGCACCTGGACGGCGGCATCTGGCGGTTGGAAGCGCATGCGCGGCTGGCGGACGAAGGCCGGGACAATTACGCGGCCGCGCTGACGGCGGCCCAAATGGTGGCCGGAAAACCGCTACCGGAGCCCTTCGAGCGCCCCGTCGCGACATCGTCGGCGCCGGGTGCGCCATTGCGATGACGGCGCCGGCCGCTGTGTCGAGCCGCGGAGCAAAGCGCCGATATCGCGTCGCGAGCGCGTGCGCAGACAGGAAGCGCCGAGCGAGGGCGAGAACCGTCATCCGGGGCGGCTGCCCGGCATGGCGGCCAGCAGTTTAAATTTATATTCCTATTATAAGATTATATCAATAGCTCATTTCCCGGCGGACGGTTCTGGTCAGCGCCAGGTCCAGGACATGCACCAATGCTGCGGTGCCCGCGACCGGGATCAACAAATTGAGGAATGGGACATAAGCCGCCGCCGCCATGATACCCCCTTGGACCAGCACCACGGGCCGCAACGCGCGATACAGGGATTCCGCGTCCGTCCGGGTCATGCGGCGCATGGCCACGGCGACGAAGATGCCGCGCCCCATGGCCCAGGCGGCGATGGCCCAACCGATGGGGAGGCCAATGCCCGGCAGGAAGATTGTCAGCAGCAGGGCAAGCACGCTCAGGCCAAGCACGCGCAGCCCCACGGCGACGCTGTCCCAGATCTGATCCAGCGCCGGCGCGGGCGCGGCGGGCGGAAGCTGGGGGTAGTAACGGCGTTCGACGGCCGCGGCGATCCGCTCGAAATACAGGGTGCCGATGGTCGCGGCGACGGGGATGAACAGCCACATCGCGAGCAACGCGGCGGCGATGGAGCCAAGCGCGTCCAAAACCCAGGCGAGCATGCCGTGACCGGCGGCGTAATGATGCACCGCGGCGATCGAGCCGGTCAGGATCGCGGCGAAGAACAAAGCGGCGAACAGGACGCTGCGCCAGACGACGCCGAACAAAACGGGGTCGGTCAGTTGCGAAAGCGCCCGGCTCATGGGCAGGAACAATGGGATCATGCGGGCACCTGTATCACGCTCTCGCCTGGTGCGAAGATGCGAATGGTGATACAGCGGCCGCCATCCGGATCGTCGATACCGGGCGCGGAGGGGAACGTTCGATGAAAATCGCCAAAGTGGAAGACCTGCATTGCGACGCCGGCTGGCGGACATTTTCGTTTCTGAAAGTGACCACGGACGACGGTCTGGTTGGCTGGTCGGAATATACCGAGGCCGATGGCAGCCGCGGCCTGTCCGGCGTCATTCACGGCATGGCGGAGGGGTTGATCGGGACGGATCCTCGCCCGGTCCAGTCGATTGCCTCTTTGCTGTATGTGAAGCAGGTGCAGGCCCCGAATGGGGTCAATCAGCGGGCGATCGCGGCGATCGAGAATGCGCTGCTGGACATCAAGGGCAAGGCGCTTGGCGTGCCGGTTTACGAATTGTTCGGCGGCCCGGTGCGGGATCGCATCCCGGTGTATTGGTCGCATTGCGGCACGTACCGCGTTCGCAACCATGAATTGGTGGGTGTGCCGCCGCTGAAGAATTACGACGACGTGGCCGCGTTGGGCGCCGAGGTGAAGGCGCGCGGGTTCAAAGGCCTGAAGACGAATATCCTGCCTTACGAGAACGGGAAGCTTGTCGGGTTCGGACCGGGATTCGGGCGCACGCCGGGTTGGCCGGAACTGAACGCGGACCGGAAGACCTTGCAGGCGGTGCGCGACACTCTGGGCGCCTTTCGCGCGGGCGCCGGTCCCGACATGGGGCTGCATCTGGACGTAAATTATCATTTTAAGACCGAGGGGTTTTTACAGGTCGCCAAGGCGGTCGCGCCGTTCGACATGACGTGGCTGGAAATCGATACGTGGGACCCTCAGTCGCTGGCGCTGATCCGCCGTCAGGCGCCGTGTCCGATCGCGTCGCTGGAATCCGTCACCGGGCGGCGCGCGTTCCGGCCGTTCTTCGATGCGTATGCCGCGGATGTCGCCATTATCGACGTGATCTGGAACGGATTTCTCGAATCGATCAAGATCGCCTCAATGGCGGAGGCGTACGAGGTCAACTGCGCGCCGCATAATTACTACGGGCATTTGTGCTCGGCGGTTTCGGCGCATTTCTGCGCGGTTGTTCCGAATTTCCGGGTCATGGAAATCGACATCGACAGCGTGTC
>JAYWAX010000272.1:0-15735 GCA_043782125.1 Acetobacteraceae bacterium
GGCGCGGACGGCGCAGAGGGCGGGCAATCCGCGCGGGTGCTCAATCAGGCGGAAATCGACAGCTTGCTGGGGTTCGATTCCGGTCCATCGGGCGACGAAGCGCGGACGGGGATGCAGCGGATCATCAGTTCCGGCCTCGTATCGTACGAACGTTTGCCGATGCTGGAGATCGTGTTCGACCGTCTGGTCCGGATTATGTCCACCAGCCTGCGAAACTTCACCTCGGACAATGTCGAGGTGGGCATCGACAACATGATCAGTCTACGGTTCGGCGATTATCTGAACGCGGTGCAATTGCCCGCGATGCTGGCGGTGTTCAAGGCGGACGAGTGGGACAATTACGGGTTGATGGTCATCGATTCCTCGATGATTTATTCGATCGTGGACGTGCTTTTGGGCGGGCGGCGCGGCACGGCGGCGATGCGGATCGAGGGACGGCCTTACACCACGATCGAGCGAAACCTGGTGGAACGTTTGATCGTGGTCGTGCTGGCCGATCTGTCCGCCAGCTTCGATCCGCTGTGTCCGGTGACGTTCCGGTTCGAACGGCTGGAGGTCAATCCGCGCTTCGCCACGATCAGCCGGTTGTCGAACGCCGCGGTGCTCGCGCGGTTGCGCATCGACATGGAAGATCGCGGCGGCAAGCTGGAACTTCTGCTTCCCTACGCGACGCTGGAACCGGTGCGCGAATTGCTGTTGCAGCAGTTCATGGGCGAGAAATTCGGCCGCGATTCGATCTGGGAAACCCATCTGGCCGAGGAGCTGTGGAACACCGAGGTCGAGTTGGATGTCGTGCTGGACGAACAATCCATGCGACTGGGCGACATCATCGACCTGAAGCCGGGCTCGCGGATCGTGCTGAACACCGGTCCCGAGGCCACAGTGCGTATTCGCTGCGGCGCGGTGCCGATGTTCGAGGGCAAGATCGGGCGGCGGAAAAACCATGTCGCGGTGCGGATCGAACGCGAGACGCCGCGGGCGCGCGACGGCCAGCGTTCGTGATTCCATTAACCCTGTATTAGGAAAACTGTGCGCGAAATGTCCGGCATGGAGTGGATCCTCGACATCGGTCTCGCGATTTTGCTGACGGCGACGCTGTTTCACGCTGCGCGGCTGGAACGCGCTTTGGGTGTCCTGAAACGCGACCGCGCGGCGCTGGAAGCATTGGTTGCGACGTTCAATGCCAGCACCCGCGCGGCGGAAACCGGCGTCGAGCGGTTGCGTTCGGCGACCGATGGCGCGGGCCGCCAAATCCAGCGCCAGATCGACGCCGCGATCGGATTGAAGGACGATCTGACCTTTCTGGTGCAACGCGGCGAAGGGCTGGCCGACCGGCTGGACGATCTGGTGCGCGCGGCACGTCCGCTGGCGGCGCTGGCGCCGGACCCGGTGCCAGACGCGCGCCCGGAGATCGTGGAACCGGCGGGCGCGCGTGCGGCCTGGTTCCCGCCGCCGCGCCATGCGGACCGCGAACCGATCGAGGATTCGCGCAGCCAGGCGGAACGCGATCTTTTGAAAGCCCTGAGGATGGCGCGATGAAGTTGCGCACGCCCACGCCGCGCCTGCTGCCCGCGACGATCGCCATGCTGGCGGTGGTGCTGGTGGCGAAAACGCTCTCTTTGGTGGGGGCGGTCACGGGTTGGGGTGGCTCGTCCGGTATGATTGCCTCGGCCTTGGCGGGCGGGCATGGCGCCGCTGCGCCGCCCCCTGCCCATGGTGCTCCGGCGCATGGTCCTCCGGCACATGGTGCGAAACCCGACGCGAAACCGGCGGCGCATGGCGGACAGGGCAAGCCCGCCGCCGAACCGCCCCCGGCGCCGGAACCACCCCCGGTTCCCGCCGGGCCGCCGCCGATGACGGAGAGCGAAAAGACCGTGCTGCTCGACCTGCGGGAGCGGCGGCGGGACCTGGAAGCGCGAGAGACGGCGCTGGCGGCGCGGGAAGCGACCATGGCGGCGGCGGAACGGAAAGTGTCGTCGCGTGTCGAAGAGCTTCAGGGCCTGCAGAAAAAGCTCGAATCGCTGGATGCCGGGCGGAAAACCCAGGACGACACCTCCTGGCAAGGCCTGGTGAAGGTCTACGAGACGATGAAACCGCGCGAGGCCGCGACGATCTTCAACGACCTGGCCATGCCGGTGCTGCTGTCGGTTTTGGACCGGATGAAGGAAACCAAGGCGGCCGCGATCCTGGCCGCGATGACCCCCGATAAAGCACGGGAGGTGACGACACAGCTCGCGTTGTCGCGCACCCGCGCCGCGACCGCCGATTCCGGCGGGAAATCCCCCCCTCCCCCGCCCCCTGGGAAAATCCCGGGTTCGGGTACCTGAACACAGATATCCAGCCAGATCAGGAGTATCCCGCCGATGGCCATCGACAAATCCATGAACGTGCTGATCGTCGACGATTATAAGACGATGTTGCGAATCATCCGAAACTTGCTCAAGCAGATCGAATTCAACAATGTCGAGGAAGCGTCGGATGGCGCCGATGCGCTGTCCAAATTGCGGTCCGGTCATTTCGGATTGGTGATCAGCGACTGGAACATGGCGCCCATGACCGGCCTGCAATTGTTGCAGGAGGTGCGGGCTGACGCCAAGTTGAAGCACACGCCGTTCATCATGGTCACCGCCGAGAGCAAGACCGAGAACGTCGTCGCCGCGAAGCAGGCGGGCGTGTCCAACTACATCGTCAAACCGTTCAATGCCGAAACGTTGAAGGGCAAGATCGAAATGGTGCTGGCTCATGCGTGACGGCATTGGGCAAATGGCTTTTGGCGCGGGCAACCGCACGCAAGAGCAACTGGCGGCGGCGCGGCAACGCCACAAGCCGATCGATCGGGACATGGTGTCGGAGGTCGTCAAGACAGTGTTGAATACAATGAGCGGCGATCTGACCGCGACGGAAACCTCGCTGTTGCACGAGGTCGAGGCTCTGGGCCGCACGATTTCCTCCGCGAAACAGGAAATCGCGGCGCTGCGGGTCGGCGACATCGCGGATCGCGACATCCCCTTCGCCACCGATGAGTTGGATGCGATCGTGGAGCATACTGCGGGCGCGACCAACGCGATCCTGGAAAGCTGCGAGATCATGGAGGCGGTCGCGACCACGGTGCCGGCCGAGGCCGCCGCGAAACTTCAGGACGCGGTCACGAAAATTTACGAGGCGTGCGGTTTCCAGGATATCACGGGACAGCGCATCACCAAGGTCGTCGCGACGTTGAAAACGATCGAGGCCAAGGTCGCGCAGATCGTCGAAACGTTCGGCGCGCATGGCCAAACGGATCCCACGGCGTTGTCCAAGGGGGGGGCGCCCAAGGGGGGCGCGTCCAGAGGCACGGTGCCGCCTGGAGTTGCGTCCCGGGAGGCCACTGACGACGCGTTGCTGAACGGGCCGCAGTTGCCGTCGAACGCCATGGACCAATCCGACATCGACAAACTGCTTGCGAGTTTCTGAGGGTCCGGCGCGCGCGATGCAAACCGCAGACATTCCTGGGCTCAGGCCTTGACCCGGCCGCGATGGATCGTCGCCGCGGCCCTGCTGTGCGCGCCGCTGTGTGCGCCGCTGCTGCCGGGACCTGTCTGGGCCAAACCGGGTGCCGAAATCAAAGTGACGGTGGAGGATCAACCCGCCGCCGGGCGCGTCTGGATCGATGCGCCGGGGTATTATTACTCGATACGGCGGGAAGGCGACCGGCTGATGGTCTGGTTCACCGAGCCGCCCGCTTTGGCCGCTTTGCCCGCGCCGCCGCGCAATGTCCTGGCGATTGAGGCGGTCAAGGGCGGGATCGGGCTGACGCTGCCTGCGGGCGCGGTGGCGCGCAATCGCCGCATTGGCGGGCGGATTCAGATCGATATCGACGACCCGCCGCAACCGGCCGGCGATCCGCCGAAGCCCGGGGCCGCGGCGAGCGCGGGGCCGGCGGCACTGGCCGGGCCTAAGGCAAATACCGGACCCGCCGCGAACACAGGACCCGCGCCACCGGCTGGGCCTGCTGCGAAGGCTGAACCGCCGCTTGTTCGGACTGCCGCGCCGGTCGGGACGCCCGCCGCCACGGTCCCGGACAAGACGCCGGAAACAGCCGCCGCGCCGCCCCCTGCTCTGCCGCCGCCTCCCCTGCCCGCGCCCCCGCCGGCGCCTCCGCCGCCGCCGCCCGAAACCGGACCGCCGGTCCTGACACCGATTCCGCCGCCCCCCTTGCCAAAGCCGGACCCAGCCCAGGGACGGGCGGACGCCACGCCACCGAAACAGACGCCGCCGGGTCCGTCCAATGCCTCCCCCGCTGACTTTGTCGGTGGCACTTCCCCTGGCACTTCCCCTGGCACTTCCCCTGGCGCTCCCTCTGGCACGGCCCCTGGCTCGGCTCCAGGCCCAGTACCGGACGCGGCATCCGCCGGGCACGCGGAAACGCCGCCGCCTGCCGAACCGGACACGCCGCGAAAAACGGAAAGCGGTGTGACCGCGCCGCTGGAACCGGAACAGGTCTGGCCGGTCATTCGGGGCGCGCCGCCATCGGGTCCCGTCGCGCTGATCGCCACCAAAACACGCCCGCCCACCGGTCTGATGGGACCCGCGCTGCGCATTCCCTTCGCGGAACAGGTGGGCGCCGCGTTGTTCGTCCGCGGGCCGCATACCTATCTGATCTTCGACGAGCGCCGCCCGATCGACCTGGCAGCGGTGCGCGACGATCCGGTGTTCGGCACCGCGGTGGTCAATATTTATCCGGCAGCGACGGCGATTCGCCTGACGCCGCCGCCGGGACAGGCCGCGCTGTTGACCCGGGTGAAGGAGGGCTGGCTGGTTTCAATCGTCGCAGCCAGGCCCAGACCGGCGGCGATCGCGCCGGTGCCGGCCAAGGGAACCGTGACCTTCGCAGCGGACGCACCCGGCCAGGTCGTGGCCATTACCGATCCGCAAACCGGCGGCACCCTGCTGGCGGGGACGCAGCGCAAACCGGGACAGGGCGTAGCGGTGGAACGGCGCTGGCCCGAGTTCATCCTGCCGGTCACCGGCCAGGGCGTCGTAATCGAGCCTTTGTCCGACGCCATCGCGCTTCGCGTTGTGCCCACGGGTTTCGTTCTCTCCGGCCCGCCAACGGGGCTTGCGCTGTCGCCTTTACCGGCGATGGCGGAGGCGATGCTGGAAGCCGCGCGCCTGACACGGCGGTTCGAGTTTCCCGCGCAAAGCGTGGAAAGCCTCGCCGCGCGGCTGCACCGGCAGGCGGTTTCGACCGCGGCGACCCCGGCATTGGGCCGCGGGCCGATGCGCCGCGCGGTGGCACAGACCCAGATCGCGCTCGGTCTGGGCGCGGAGGCGCAGACCACGCTGCGCGCGGCGGCGCGCGACGATCCGAAAGAGGCCGCTTCCCCCATGGCCTCTGGGCTTGCGGGGATCGCCGCCTTGCTGGCGGGCCGGCCGAACGAGGCGGGCGGGCTCGACGATCCCCGCCTGACCGGCACCGACGAGGTCGCGTTGTGGCGCGCCCTGAGGCTGGCGGCGCTGGACGAAGGATCGCCCGCCGCCGCGACAATCCTGGCGGCGACCGCAGCGCTGTTGCCGACCTACCCAGAGGCGTTGCGGTGGCGGTTCCTGCCGCGCGCGATCGAGGCGGCGATCCTTGGCGGCGAACCGGCGGCGGCGGCGCGGTTGCTCGCGCAGCAGCCGGACGATCCGCGGCTCGCGTTCGCCCGGGCGTTGCTGAAACAGGCGCAGGGGGACAATGCGGCGGCGTTGAAGATGTTCGAAGCCGTGGCGGCCTCGCGCTCGCCGTTCGATCACGCGCGCGCCGCGATCCGGGCTGCCGAATTGAAGCTCGCGATGGGGCAGTTGGACAGCAAGGGCGCGGCCACGGCGCTGGAAAAGCTGCTGTACGCCTGGCGCGGCGATGAGCGGGATCTGGCGCTGCGCCAGCGGATCGCCGAGCTGTGGCGCGCGGCCGGCGCGTGGCGCCAGGTGTTCGCGGTGCTGCGGGGTGCCAAGACCGATTTCCCGGCGCGCGCCGCCGAGATCGACCGGCAGATGAAGGAGGCCTTCGCGGCGCTGCCCACGGACCCCGGCCTCGACGCGATGCCGGCGACGGAGCTGATCGGACTGCTGGAAGAAAATGCCGGCCTGCTGGCCGATGGGCCGGACGGTGAGCCGATGCGCGCGCGGCTGGCGGAAAAGCTGATGGTGCTCGATCTGCCGAAGCGCGCCGATCCGGTGTTGTCGAAGCTGATGCGGGCGGCACCGATCGGACCGGCGAAGGCCGGATTCGGGGCGACTCTGGCGACGCTGCGGTTGAACGAGGGGGATGCCGACGGCGCGTTGCTGGCGCTGAGCGAATCGAACGCGTCCGGGATACCCGACGCGGTACGGGAACGGCGGGCGACGATCCTGGCGCGGGTCTCGGCAAAGCGGGGCGACATGCGCGGCGCGGCGGAGCATCTGGCCGGGGTCAAGACCCAGGAGGCCGAGGAAACCCGCGCCGCCATCTTCGAACAGGCCAAAGACTGGGCGGCGGCGCGGGATGCGCTGACGGCGCTCGCGGCGCGACTCGTACCCGCGGATGGCATGCTGGACGACGCGCAACGGCGCGTGGCCCTGCGGCTGGCGACGGCGGCGGCGCAGGCGGGCGACGACGCGCTGCTTGGATCGCTGCGGGAGAAGATGGGCCCGCGTATCGGCACCGGTCCGCAGGCGGACTTGTTCCGGTTGTTGACAGCGGAACCGGTGCGCGGGGTTGCCGATCTGAGCCGCGCGCGATCCGAAATGGGGCTCGCCCGCGCGGTCGCTGCGGCCGCGGGTCCGGCCAAACCGGCGAAGACCCCGTGAAGTTTTTTCCGGTTTTCGCCGTGGAAGGGCAAAAAAGGCTTGCGGCTTCCGCCTCTTCTCATCATGTTCCGCCGCCTTGGCCCCAGGGGATGACCAACCGCGTCATCCAACAGGCCATCTGCTGGTAGGAATGGGGTACGCGATGAACGCACTCTGCCCGCTGGGGATGGTCTCGGAAATTCCGAGCAGCAACCAGTCGCAAACCGAGGATCAGAAGGACTACTTCGTCGAAAAGGACGGAGTGAAGTTCGCCGGGACTCACTTGTTGTTGGATTTCTGGGGGGCGTCGAACCTCACGGATCCCGCGCATATCGATCGCGCGCTGCGCGAGGCGGCAGAGGTGGCGGGCGCCACCATTCTGCACGGCCATTTCCACCATTTTTCGCCCAATGGCGGCGTGAGCGGCGTGCTGGTGCTGGCGGAAAGCCACATCTCGATTCACACGTGGCCCGAGCGCGACTTCGCCTCGATTGATATTTTCATGTGCGGTTCCTGCGATCCCTATCTGGGCCTGCCCGCGCTGAAGGCGGCCTTCAGGCCGGCCTCGATCAACCTGAGCGAGAACCGGCGCGGCCTGATCGCGTAACGCGATCGTCATGCACAGACCCGAACGGCCCGGGCATTGTCCGGGCCGTTTTGCTTTCGTGGAGACCGACCATGACCACCGATAGTTGGATCAATGAATCGCTGTATCCTGGCTGGGGGCAGCGCTTTCTGGTGAAACGCGAACTGGCGCGCGTACAGAGCGAGTTTCAGGATATCGTTATTTTCGAAAGTTTCTCGCACGGGCGCGTCATGGTGCTGGACGGCGTGATCCAAATCACCGAGGCGGACGAGTTCGTCTACCAGGAAATGCTGACCCATGTGCCGCTGCTGGCGCACGGCGCGGCGGAAACCGTTCTGATTATCGGCGCCGGAGACGGCGGCGTGCTGCGGCGCGTGCTGCAACACAAAACCGTAAAGCGCGCCGTCATGGTGGAAATCGACGGCGAGGTGATTCGCCTGTCGAAGGAATTTCTGCCGGACATCGCCGGAAACGCCTGGACCGACCCGCGCGCGGACGTCATCGTCGGCGACGGCATCGATTACGTGAAGCGTGCGCCCGATGGCTCCTTCGACGCGATTATCGTCGATTCCACCGATCCGATCGGCGTGGGCGAGGTGTTGTTCACCGACGAGTTTTACGAACATTGCGCCCGCATCCTGACGCCGCGCGGCCTGATCGTGAACCAGTGCGGCGTGCCCGCGATGCAGGCGGACGAACTGCGCGACACCAGCCTGCGCCGCCGGAAATTCTTTCCCCACGTCACCGCCTATGTCGCCGCCGTGCCGACTTATGTCGGCGGCTTTATGACCCTGGGATGGGCCGGCAAAGACCCGTCGCTGACCGCACTCCCCGTCGAAACCATTCGCGCCCGCGCCAAAGCCGCCGGCATTCTGGGGTCCACCCAATACTGGACCCCCGAAATCCACGCCGGCGCCTTCCATTTGCCGCCCTATATCGCACGGCATTTGCCGGGGTGAGGCGGTGGCGCGTGGGAAGACACCGGGGCTTTGGCGATGGCCAAGAATAACCGCTCTATTTGAGGCACGCGCCGCCACACCCCGTCATGGTCCGCGAAGGCGGACCATCCACGTCTTTTGCCAGTCCAGCACCGCACGTCGTGGATGGTCCGCCTTCCCGGACCATGACGGGATCGTTTGGACCGATGGACTCGTTTTACCCCGCCGGTTCCGCGAACTGAAGCAACTCCGCCCCCTCTTCCACCATATCCCCGACCGCGTACCGAACCGCTTCGACAATCCCGTCCCGCGGCGCCGGCAGAGTAATCTCCATCTTCATCGCTTCCAGCACGATCAACGGTGTGCCCTTGGTCACAGCATCGCCCGCCGCGACCAAAACATGCGTCACCCGCGCGGGAATCGGTGCCACGACCCGGTCGTCCCCCGCGCTTTTAACACCGAGAGGCACCAGGGGGTCGATCGCGTGAAAAACGAGATTTTGTCCGTCGCGGATCGCCGTCAGTTCGTCCCCGCGCCGCGCCACCGCGACCCGATGAGCAACACCATCGACGCGGACGCCGCCGGCAACGGCCTGAATAAGACAGATTGTCCCGTTCACGCCCATCCGCCAGGCGCCGTTGCCGGCCGCCGAGACCCTGATATCCAGCAACACGTCCGCGAAACGCAATCGAAGATCTTGCCTGCCTTCCAGATTCAACCGGAACGAATCCGCGACATCCCAGGGATCGGCAGGATCGGTACAATGTTGCGTATCCAAAATCGCCAGCACCGCCGCAGCAAGCGATACCGTATCCGGTTCCGCCGCCGCATCCTTGCCGCGAATATGCCGCGCGATAAACCCGGTATCCAGATCGGCCGCCAAAAACGCCGGGGCCGCCGCGATCGCGCGTAACAAATCGAGGTTTGTCGAGACGCCAACGACCTCGTACTCCCGCAACGCCGCCGATAACCGCCGCGCCGCCGCGTCCCGATCCGGTCCCCAAACGATCAGCTTGGCGATCATGGGATCGTAATACGGCGCGATCGCATCCCCCTGCCGCACCCCGGTATCCACGCGCACCTCCGCGGATGTTTCAGGTTGCCGTAAATGCGCCAATGTTCCAATCGAGGGAAGGTAGTCCCTGTCAGGGTCTTCGGCGTAAATACGCGCCTCGATCGCGTGCCCGCGCAACGGAATCTCGTCCTGGGTCAGCGGCAGATGCTCGCCCGCTGCGACGCGCAATTGCCATTCCACCAGATCGAGGCCCGTGATCCCCTCGGTCACCGGATGTTCCACCTGCAACCTTGTGTTCATTTCCATGAACCAGAATTTATGGTCCTCGACGATGAACTCCACGGTTCCCGCACCGACATATCCAACGGCACGCGCGGCGGCCAACGCGGCATCGCCCATCTGCTTGCGGCGTTCCGGTGTCATTCCCGGCGCGGGCGCTTCTTCCAGTACTTTCTGATGCCGCCGCTGAATCGAACAATCGCGCTCGAACAACGACACACCGGCGCCGTGCTTGTCGAAGAACACCTGAATTTCGATATGCCGGGGCCGGGTCAGGTATTTCTCTACCAGCACCCGCTCGTCGCCGAAGGATGCCAAAGCCTCCCGTTTCGCACCGCCAAGCGCCGCCGCGAACGCATGGGCGCTCTCGACGACACGCATGCCCTTGCCGCCCCCGCCCGCCGAGGCCTTGATCAGCACCGGATAGCCAATTCGTTCCGCTTCCGACGCGAGCAACGCCGGGTCCTGATCGTCCCCATGATATCCGGGCACCAGCGGCACACCGGCCTTTTCCATCAGCGTTTTCGCCGCCGATTTCGATCCCATGGCGCGGATCGCGGCGGCCGGCGGGCCAATGAAGACAATCCCCGCGGCGGCGCAGGCATCGGCAAAATCGGCGTTTTCCGACAGGAAACCATAGCCGGGATGGATCGCTTCGGCGCCGGATTGTTTCGCGACGTCGATGATCCGCGCGCCCACCAAATAGCTTTCGCGCGCAGGCGGCGGGCCGATCGGCCAGGCCTCGTCCGCCAGCGCCACGTGGCGCGCGTTCGCATCGGCCTCGGAATAAACCGCGACGGTGGCAATTCCCAGGTTTCGTGCGGTGGCGATGACGCGGCAGGCGATTTCGCCGCGATTGGCGATCAGAATTTTACGAAACATGATGGCCTCACATCCGGAACAAACCGAACCGAGTCGGTTCGATGGGGGCATTCAAACTGGCGGAGAGGCTTAATCCCAGCACGCGGCGCGTGTCGGCGGGGTCGATAATCCCGTCATCCCAGAGGCGCGCGGTCGCGTAATAAGGATGGCCCTGCACTTCGTATTGCGCGCGAATCGGCGCCTTGAACGCCTCTTCGTCTTCGGCGGGCCAGGTCTGACCGCGCGCTTCCATGTTGTCGCGCCGCACCGTGGCGAGCACGCTGGCCGCCTGTTCCCCGCCCATGACGCTGATCCGCGCGTTCGGCCACATCCATAAAAACCGCGGGCTGTAGGCGCGCCCGCACATGCCGTAATTGCCCGCGCCAAACGATCCGCCAATAATCACGGTAAACTTCGGCACATTCGCGGTGGCGACCGCGGTCACCATTTTGGCGCCGTCCTTGGCAATGCCGCCCACCTCGTATTTCCGGCCCACCATGAAGCCCGTGATGTTCTGAAGGAAGATCAGGGGAATGCCGCGTTGGGCACAAAGTTCGATGAAATGTGCGCCTTTTTGCGCGCTCTCGCTGAACAGGATGCCGTTATTGGCGACGATGCCCACGGGCATGCCGAAGATATGCGCGAACCCCGTGACCAGAGTCGCGCCATACAGCCGCTTGAATTCGTCGAAGTTACTGTCGTCGACGATGCGCGCGATGATTTCCCGCACATCGAACGGACGGCGGCGGTCGGCCTCGACGATCCCATACATTTCGCGCGGGTCGTAACGCGGTGGTATCGGCGGACGCATCGCCAGCGGCACGGGTTTGACCGTGTTCAAATGGGACACGATTCCGCGAGCGATCCCCAGCGCGTGCGCGTCGTTCTCGGCGTAATGATCGGCGACGCCAGAGACACGGCAATGCACGTCCGCCCCACCCAGGTCTTCCGCCGAAACGACTTCCCCCGTCGCCGCCTTCACCAGCGGCGGTCCCGCCAGAAAGATCGTGCCCTGATTGCGAACGATCACCGCTTCGTCCGACATCGCGGGGACATAGGCGCCACCGGCGGTGCAGGAGCCCATAACGACGGCGATCTGTGCGATGCCGCTGGCGGACATGTTGGCCTGGTTGAAGAAGATGCGGCCGAAATGATCCCGATCCGGAAAGACCTCGTCCTGGTTCGGCAGATTGGCGCCGCCGGAATCCACCAGATAAATGCACGGCAACCGGTTTTGCGCGGCGATTTCCTGCGCCCGCAAATGTTTCTTCACGGTCACCGGATAATACGTGCCGCCCTTCACCGTCGCGTCGTTGACGACGATCATGCACTCACGCCCCGACACGCGTCCGATGCCGGCGATCAGTCCGGCCGAGGGCACCTCGTCCCCATACATTCCGTGCGCGGCGAGCTGGCCGATTTCCAGAAATGGCGAGCCTGGATCGAGCAATGCCTGGATTCGATCGCGCGGCAGCAATTTCCCCCGCGACACGTGACGGTCGCGGGAGGCTTTGCCGCCGCCAAGGCTGACAGTCCCCGCGAGCCCCCGCAGATCGGCGACCACGGCCTCCATCGCTTTTTCGTTCGCCTGAAACCCGGGGGAACGCCGGTCGATAACGCTTTCAATCGCGGGCATATCAGGCAGTCTCCGAAAACAATTCGCGGCCGATCAGCATACGCCGGATTTCGCTGGTTCCCGCGCCAATTTCATAAAGTTTCGCATCGCGCAAAAGACGGCCCGTGGGATAATCGTTGATGTAACCGTTACCGCCCAGTGTTTGGATGGCTTCCAGGGCCATCCAGGTGGCCTTTTCGGCAGCGTAAAGAATCGCACCCGCCGCGTCTTTCCGCGTGGTCCGGCCCCGGTCGCAGGCTTTCGCGACGGCATAAACATACGCACGGGCGGCGTTCATTGTGGTGTACATATCCGCGAGTTTGCCTTGCATAAGCTGGAACTCCCCGATCGCCTGGCCGAATTGCTTGCGTTCGTGAACATAGGGCACCACCGCGTCCATGCAGGCCCGCATAATGCCCAGGGGACCGGCGGCCAGCACGGCGCGTTCGTAATCCAAACCGCTCATGAGCACATTGACGCCGCGGCCGATCGTTCCGAGAATGTTTTCTTCGGGCACTTCGCAGTCCTGGAAGACGAGTTCGCAGGTGTTGGAACCGCGCATGCCCAATTTGTCGAGTTTTGGCGAGGTCGAAAATCCCTTAAAAGTTTTCTCGACCAGGAAGGCGGTCATCCCGCGCGCGCCCGCCTCCGGGTCGGTTTTCGCGTAGATCACCAGGACATTGGCGTCGGGTCCATTGGTAATCCACATTTTCGTGCCGTTGAGCACGTAACGATCGCCTTTCTTCTCCGCCCGCAGCCGCATCGAGACCACATCCGATCCGGCCGATGGTTCGGACATGGCGAGGGCACCGACATATTCGCCCGAAACCAGTTTCGGCAAGTACCGGCTTTTCTGATCGTCGTTACCATTCCGAAAAATCTGGTTGACGCAGAGATTGGAGTGAGCACCATAGGACAGGCCGACGGAGGCGGAGGCGCGGCTTACTTCCTCCATAGCCACCACGTGTTCCAAATATCCCATCCCCGCCCCGCCATACTCCTGGGCGACCGTGACCCCAAGCAAGCCGATGCCGCCAAGTTTGGGCCAAAGATCGGGCGGAAATTCGTTGTCCCGGTCGATCGCGGCGGCGCGCGGGGCGATTTCGTCCGCGGCGAAGGATTCGACCTGGTCGCGCAGAAGATCGGCGATTTCGCCAAGGTCGAAATCCAGGCCGCGTATCTGGTTGGTCATGGGGTGGTGGTTCCCTGCGGTTGGGGTGCGGGATCAGTTCGCATTTTCTGGGCTGGGTTGTCCATTGGGGCGGCGTTCGGGCGGTTTGTGGGTAAGGGCGCGGCGGTGCGGTGCTATGTGGGTAAGGGCGGGGGCGGCGGGAGCATCGCGTTTACCACGGATAACCACGGAGGGCCTCTGGGAACAGGCGGCAGCGGCCTTTCGGTGGATATTGGGGGCGGGAACGCCGGAAATACGTGATCTTCTGGCGCCGGCCGGGGAATTAGAAAAACCGCATATTTACGGGAATCTTGCCATATCGTTCGATATGACGCCTCAAATAAAAATCCCTGCAGAAAGCTGCGGCGAATATGTCTCCGAGAGAGATTCAATTGGCGATCCGCGAGACATATACCGTGACGGAAGGATCGTCACCGCCCGGCATGACAATCGCGTGCCCGCACGGAGGTGGACGCGGCACGTCTCCGTGGCCCTCCGTGCATTCTCCGTGTTAAAATTCTTTCTTTTCTATCAACCGCCTAAACCATCCCGGCAAGCCCCCCCAGCGCGGCAAACGCACCGCGGTCCCGCCACCGGTCAGTGCGGCCCGATCGCGCCTTTCACCAGCGCGAACACGACATAAACCTTCCAGGCATGGTGTTCGTAATTCCGGCTTACCAGCGCCGCCAGACCATACAGGACCGAATCGATTGGCACCCATTGCGCCAGGAACCAAAAGATTTCGATCGGCATCTGGAAGTCTGGCCGGACCATCTCAATATCGGGCATCGGACTGTTCCTCGTTCTGAACAGCTCAACCAGTTATAAGATGACAAGTCCCGGACCTAAGCGGTTCAATCGCGGACATCAGCGGAGTTTCCCATGCCACGCCCGCCCCGTCTTGGCCCGGAGCAAGATCGTCGCCATCTCGCCGGTATGATCGACATAGAGATGAAAAGAGGCCAGCGGCCCGAAGGCGCCAACGGCGAGCCCTGGACCAACCAGGGCCTCGCCGCAGCCGCGTTCGGCTCGGACTCAGGCGTTCGCGGATGGCGAGGCGCCCCCGGCGTGGACCTGGCCACCCCGAACACCATCGTCCCCATTCTGAACGCCTTCTACGGCCCGGACGCCACCACCGCGTTCCCGGCCCAGAGCGCCGCCATGCGCCACGCCTGGCGCCGCGCCAAAAACTACCTGGACGACGATGCCCCCGCCTCCGCGCCGCGCGCGCTTCAGCACCACAGCTTCACCGGCCCGGTCCACCTCGTCGATCTGACCGCCAGCCAGCCCACCCCGGACAATGCGGGCAACCTGATCGTGCCCTACACGCTCCATATTTACCCCGACACAACCCAGGAATACCGCGGCCAACGCGTGGAAATCGGCCTCACCGCCGCCTGCGTCAAAGTCGAGGCCCGGGCGTGGCAGCCCAACGCGGAGTCGGTGTTCCGCCACAAAATCCACCCGAACGCCCGAGGCACCGCCACCAAACATGCCATCGACGCCATCGGTCCGCTCGACGCGAAGGGGCGTCTGGCCGGGGCGCCGCTGGCCGATCAACCGCCGGTCACGATGGAAGCGTCCCCCCCATCTGGGCTGGACACCGCGGCGGACGATATCGCCTTCCAGGTCCAGGCCGCGCGCGAGTGGTTCGACGTGACCATTCCGGGCGCGCCGGAAAATATCTCCGCCATCCAGAAAGCCGTGCTGGCGGCGCTGTTCTCGGTCGCGTTTCCCCGCACCGATCACAACCAGCACATCGTCGCCTCCGCCACGGTCGCGGGCAAAGCGAGGAAAGACCCGCCCCAATGCCCCTGACCCGAGACCACATCCGCCGCATCGTCCAGGTCGCGCACACCCCGGGGATGGGGTTTGTCGAATTGGTGGGCCTCGCCGAACTGGACCCGGCGGACGCATTCAAAGGCGCCACCCTCCAAGGCCTCGATCTGCGCAACGAGGACCTCTCGGGATTCGATTTCACCGGCGCGCGGCTGGCGGGGTGCCAACTGGACGGCGCCGACCTGTCGCGTGCCGCGGGGATCGACGCCGCCGTCCTGAAGGGCGCGACGGGGCTGCAAACCGCTCGCCTGCCTTTCTGGGTTTCCGGCCGCCCCCCTTCCTGGGCCGACATTTGGGGCCGGGACGAATACGGGCCATGGGTCGCGTTCCGCGTGCCGGGAACCGATGTCACGCAGCGGCTGCGCTGGTGCCCGGCGGGGAAGTTCATGATGGGGTCGCCGGAGGACGAGGACGGGCGTCGCAACAATGAAGGCCCCCGGCACGAGGTCACGATCGCCCGGGGATTCTGGATGTTTGAAACAGCTTGCACGGAGGCACTGTGGACCGCGGTCACGGGATCGCCGCCGCGCCGGCTGCGGGGTCCGGCCTTTCCGGTGACAGATGTCTCCTGGGTTGAGAGCCGGGACTTTGTGACGAGTCTGAACGCGACGCTGCCCGGTCTTGGGATGCGTTAACAAGCGA
>JAYWAX010000273.1:0-2040 GCA_043782125.1 Acetobacteraceae bacterium
GCCGCCATTTTAATATAACGCGCGAACTGAATCGTATCGCCGTAGCCCTGATCGCCGACCAGCAGCAGGCGTCCGGTGGGAATATGCATGCCGTTCCAATGCGCCGAGGTCATCGCGGGCATCGTCGCCTTGCCCGCTTCCGTCATGTTACGCCACTCGTATTCCGCCCAACCTGGCTGGAAATTCTCGGACGCGAGCAGGATTTGCGCCATCGCCAGATGGCCGTCGGCATGGTCGTGCTTCAGCCCCAGCGCCCGCAACAAACAAGCGATCGCGCGTTCCCGGTCGTCGGCGTCGACGAATACCAGAGACATGTTGACGAGGTGATCGGCGTTGTTTGGATCGAGCCGGATCGATTCCTGTCCGGTCGCGAGCGCTTCGTCCAACCGATACGTGTTGCGGCACATCGAACTGAGATGCGCGTACCAGCTTGCGATACCCGGACGTAACGAGATCGCCTTGCGCAGCAGCTCGACCCCGCGGTCCATGTCGTTCTTCATCGCCGCGACAATGCCCATCAGGGCCAGCGCCGCCGGGTGATCGGCATGGGCCGCCAGAACGTCCTGGCAAATTCCCTCCGCCTCGTTCAACCGTTTCGCCTGCGCGGCGATCTGGGCGCGGCCAAGGGCCTGATCGGGCGATTCGGCGGCGGGCTGCGCCAAGGACGGTTGGCCGGGCACGACCTGGGGCACCGGAACCGGCGTGGAAGGCGGCTGCACGGCGGTGCTTTGTTCGGGCGTACTACTCTGGGTCATGCTCATGCCGGCCAAAATGCCCGCCGTTCCTGGTATCCGCAAGCGCTTTTCGGGCGCGGGCCGGGGACAATCGGGCGAAGGAAAGAAAAGCATTGGGGCGCTGCCTCAAACCCCACGACGGCTTTGCCCTTCGAACCCACCAGGGACACGGTCCCTGGACCGCGATCGGTTGAGGGTATTTGAGAAGGGGGGCCTACGGTGGCCGTGGAAACGTCTCGGATGGCCCCCTTCTCAAATACCCCAATAAATGGGTTCCAAGGCCCTGCCTTGGCGGGTTCGAAGGGCAGAGCCCTCGCGGGGTCCGGGGCGGAGCTCAGGTGCTTTTCTTTCCGTCGCCCGATTGTTCCCGGCCGCCGCCGCGATCCTGTCAGCGCGCGATCAGATCGATCGCGGCGAGGTCGTCCGGTGTCAGTTTCCAACTGCCGGCTTTGACGTTTTGTTCCAGTTGCGCGGGTAGCGTGGCGCCCGCGATCACGCTTGCGACCGGGGATTGTGCCAGCAGCCAGGAGAAGGCGAGTTCCAGCATCGAATGGCCGCGGGATTCGGCGAAATCGCCGAGTTTTTCGGCGATCTCCCAGTTGCGTCCGGTCAGGTAACGTTCGGCCAGGCGTTGGGTGCTGGCAAAGCGCGTGCCCGCGGGCATGGGGGTGTTGCGGCGGTATTTGCCGGTCAGCAGCCCGCTGGCCAGCGGGAAATACGGCAGCAGGCCCATGCCGGCGGCGCGGGCCGCGGGCATCAGTTCCTGTTCCGCAGCCCGGAATATCAGCGAGTATTCGTCCTGGCACGACACAAACCGGTTCAACCCCAAGGTCCGCGCGGTCCAATCGGCCTCAGTCAGACGCCAGGCGGGAAAATTGGAACAGCCAGCGTAACGGATTTTGCCCTGCCGTATCAGATCGTCCAGCGCGCGCACCGTTTCCTCGATGGGCGTGCGCGGATCGAAGGCATGGACCTGATACAGGTCGATCCAGTCGGTGCGCAGACGGCGCAAACTGTCTTCGACGGCGGTCACGATATAACGCCGCGACGCCCCCTGTTTTTCGCCGCTGTCATCCATCGGATTGGCGAATTTCGTGGCCAGCACGATGTCCTTGCGCCGGTCCCCCAACACCTGGCCCATGTCCGTTTCAGAGCCGCCACGATCGCCGTAGGTATCGGAGGTATCGAAGAACGTGATCCCCAGATCGATCGCCTTGTGAATGACCGCCCGCGTTTCTTCCAGCCGGATGCGCCCGCCGAAATTATTGCAGCCCAGACCGATGGCGGAGACCCGGAGTCCGGATTG
>JAYWAX010000274.1:0-2039 GCA_043782125.1 Acetobacteraceae bacterium
TTAAATTCACCAGTCCCGGGTCTTTGGCCGCGGGGGAGCTGGGACAGGGCTCCTCTCATATTGCGGCATGGGACACGGATTTGGCCGTTCAGGCAGGAACGGAAGAAAATAAATCTTTCTTTTATCCCCCCATTGCGCTCAAACAGAAAAATATCCTCTTATCGGTTTGGGCGGCCGGTCCATCGGCCGGGCGCCTTCGCAGCAGAGGATCATCCGCCATGGCCGTCAGCGCGCCGAAATGGCTCAGACAGGCTTCTGGGCAACGCGCCCAGGACCGAATGCGATGTCGCGGCGGGCGCACCGCCCGCTGATATCGCGTTTGTTATACCCCGTCTGAAAAGGGTTCGACCCATGCTGCAATCGCACGCCATCGAAATCGATGGCGCGTTCGTTGGTGCCGCCGTGCGCCTCGACACCGGATATCGTTTCATCGCCACCGATTTTCGTCTGGACGATCTGGACGGCACCACCTGGCCATCTCTGTCGGATGTCCGGCGTTTGGCAACCAGGCTGTTCTGGACCGGAAGTCTCGCGATATCCCGGGCGGCCTGATTTTATGTTCGTTCGAAGGGATATCTTGCATGATTGAACGGCGTTCGTTCTGGGCGGGCGCCGCCGTGCTCGTTCTGGGCTGTGGATCGCGCCGTGCTGCCGCAGAAAAGGCCAAAACCTGCGTGTGCTGGTGGAATCGACCGGCATCGCGCCGCCGGGGCGATCCAGCCGCTGCTGCCATCGAAAGGCGCATTCTGGACCGGTTACCGGGCCGGACACGCAACGTATTTTCGACATGACGGCGGCAAGGTTCGCGATGCCTGGCTGGCAGGTGTCATTTTGTTTCTTTATCGTATTGGAGTGCCAGCCCGGAAAAAGCCAGCCCCCGCGCAGGCCGCGATCGCGGAGGCTTTGCTCCGCGCCGCGCATTTCCGACCGGTCAGGCGACCATTTCCGGCTGGCCGGACGCCGCGGACCGCAGAACCGCCTCGAACACTGCCACCCCGTGCCGGATCTCGGATAACGGTGTGGGGAAGGGTGTTTTCGTCGCGATACTGTTGGCGAAGGCCTCCAGTTCCGCAGTCAACATGTTGAAACCTTTGGTCTCGATCGTCTCTGGCGCCGACGGGGTGCGGGATTCGCCCGGAAGCGACGAGATGTGACGAAATGTCTCCATCGGATGCCCAAGGATTTCCGCGAATCCTTCGGTCCCATACACCGCCATCCGGTAATTCGGCGTCGCAGCCGTCGAGCAGAAAATATGCCCGCGCGCCCCGTTCGCGAAGGTCAGCAGCACATCCGTCGTATCGTCGGCGAAGACCGCCGCGCGCCGGGTCACATGCGCGAACACGCTGGCGACCGGCCCCATCAGATCGATCATCCCATCCATCAGATGCACGCCGATCGCGGTCATCGCGCCGCCCGGCGCTTCCTCCGGCCGCGCCCGCCACGCGTCTTGCGTCAAATCGAGTCCATGCAGCGCCGTCTGTTCCGCGCTTATCGAGACAATCGTGCCAAGACCGCCGCGCCGCATCGAGTCGCGCAGACGTTGCATCGAGGGATGGAACCGCCGGTTGAACCCGATCGCCAGCACCACGCCCGCTTTATCCGCCGCGTCCAGCATCCGGTCTGCCTGCGCCAGGGTCAGGGCGAAGGGTTTTTCGACGAACACATGTTTTCCCGCGACGGCGGCGCGCAGCACCTGGTCTGCGTGCTGGCTGTGCGGCGTGGCGAGGACGACGGCGTCGATCGCGGGATCGCGCAGCAGGTCCTCGAAATCCGGCGTCCAGCGCAGGTTTTTCTCGCGGCAGAAGGCCTCGGCGGTTTGCCGTGTTCTTGTGTTGGCGGCGACGAAACGCAGCGCGATGCTATCTTTTGTGCTGTTGACCAGGTTCTGGCCCCACCAGCCCAGTCCCGCGATGGCCGCGCGTATCATGATGTTCGCTCCTGGGTCATGGTTTCAGAAACCTCATTGGCTGTTGACCGTCAAATGTCCGGCCCAGGAGTGTGTGTCTCTTTACCCTCCACCTCCCCCAGGAACGCGCGGA
>JAYWAX010000275.1:0-2039 GCA_043782125.1 Acetobacteraceae bacterium
CATGCCGCGAAACACGCGCACCGGTTCGCCACCCTCGCGCGGCGGTCCGGCGCGCGGTGGGCCATGGACCCCGCGAAGGACCTGGTCTTCGGCCATGAATTCTGTTGCGAGGTCGTCGATTATGGCCCGGACACCCCGAAGCGCCTGAAACCGGGCACGCTGGTGTGCTCGATGCCGATGACCCTCAGTGGCAACGAGGTGCTTGGCGTCGGCTACAACAACGATATCGCGGGCGGTTACGGACAGTACATGCCTCTGGCGGATCGGTTGTTGCTGGAAGTGCCGAACGGCCTGTCCGCCGAACACGCGGCGCTGACCGAACCGGTCGCCGTCGGCTGGCACGCCGTGCAATATGCGCATCTGACGGCGGCGGACGTGCCGCTGGTCATCGGCTGCGGGCCGGTCGGCCTGGCCGTCATCGCGGGCCTGAAAATCAAGGGCGCGCATCCCATTATCGCTGCCGATTTTTCCCCCGCGCGCCGCGCCCTGGCCCTGAAAATGGGCGCCGATATCGTCGTCGATCCCGCCGCCCACTCCCCCTATCTCTCCTGGGCCGGCGCCGCGACACCCGAGGGCTACGACCCCAGCCGTTACGCCCGCATGTTTGGCGTGGGACCGAAACAACGGCCCGGCGTGATCTTCGAATGCGTCGGCGTGCCCAAAATCATCCAGCAGGTCCTGGAAGGCGCCCCGGCCGGCGCGCGGATCGTCGTCGCCGGCGTCTGCATGGAAACCGACACATTCGAGCCCTTTTTCGGCATCGTCAAACAACTCAATCTCCAGTTCGTGCTTGGCTATACGGCCGAGGAATTCGCCGAAAGCCTGCGCTTTCTGGCCGAAGGAAAAATCGACGCCGCCGCACTGATCACCGGCACCGTCGGCCTGGAGGGCGTGGCGGCGGCGTTCGCCGATCTCGCGAACCCGGAAACGCACGCCAAAGTCATGATCGACCCATGGCGCTGAAGGAACCTTGCACATGATCCAAATCGAGATACGCGCGGGCTGGCGCAAGCTGATCCTGAACCGGCCGGAGAAATTCAACGCCGTCGACAATGCAATGCTCGCGCAGTGGCTGGCGGCGCTGGACGCGGCGGAAGCCGATCCGGCGACGCGGGCCTTGTTGCTGACAGGTAACGGACGCGGCTTCTGCTCGGGGCAGGAACTGAGCCCGGAAATCGCGCCCGGCCCCAACGGCCCGCCCGACCTGGAAAAACTCGCGGGCGAAAACCATCACGAAGTCGTGCGCCGTCTGCGCGCCTCCCGCCTGCCCATCGTCTGTGCCGTCAACGGCGTCGCCGCGGGCGCGGGGGCAAGTTTCGCGCTGGCCTGCGACATCGTGCTGGCGGCGAAAAGCGCACGTTTCGTGCAGGCGTTTGTAAAAATCGGCCTCGTGCCCGATTCCGGGGCGAGTTTCTTCCTCACCCATTCCATCGGCGAGGCCCGCGCGCGGGCTCTGGCCATGTTGGGCGACGCGATCCCGGCGGAAACCGCGGCAGCCTGGGGCATGATCTGGAAGGCCGTGGACGATGCCGCGCTGATGGACGAAGCGGAAACAATGACAGCGGCGCTGGCCAAAGCGCCAACCGGGGCATTGGGCCGGATGAAACAAATGTTCGCGGCCGCCGGTACAAACACGTTACACGACCAACTCGATCTGGAGGCGAAACTCCAGGGCGAATCCGGGCGCACCGCCGATTACGCCGAAGGTATCCGCGCCTTTCAGGAAAAACGCCCGCCGGTGTTCGGCGGATGAGCGGCGCCAACGATCTGGCGCGGCGCTGCGCCGAGGCGATGTGGCGCGACGATGCCGCCAGCCAAGGGCTTGGCATGGTTCTGGAACATGTCGCGCCAGGACAGGCGCGCATGACCATGCGGGTGCGGCCCGACATGGTGAACGGACTCGGCCTGTGTCACGGCGGCTTCATCTTCACGCTGGCGGATTCGACAATGGCCTTCGCCGCCAACGCATACGGCGACAAATCCGTCGCCCAACATATCGGCATTACCTATCTGCGCCCGGGACGCCTCGACGAAATCCT
>JAYWAX010000276.1:0-5710 GCA_043782125.1 Acetobacteraceae bacterium
AATGAGCCTAGTCAGGCCGATCAACCACCATGACGCCCGCCCAACCGCGCTGACAACCCCGTCTCGCTTTGCGCCCATCCGATCCGCTACGCTACGGACCATGAGCGACACACCCCTCGCGACCCTGCCAGACACGAAACGGATGGAGGACCTGTCCCTCGCCTACATCCGCGCGGTGGTGGCGCAGGCTGGCTTTGTCGTCGATCCGATGACCTCCGATTGGGACAGCCGGGATGGGACGATCCATGCCACCGGCGGCAAGCGGCCGAAGATCGACTTCCAGGCCAAGTGCCATGCGACCGCCCCCTTGCCGGACGGCGAGGCCAGTTTCCCGTTCGACCTGCCGGTGAAGAATTACGAGGAGTTGCGCAATCCAGACCTGATCTTCCCGCATTTGCTTTTCGTGAACCTTGTGCCCCGCGACGCCGCCGAACGGGTCAGCGTGGCCGAGCAGGCGTTGGTCCTACGCCATTGCGGCTACTGGCTCAGCCTCCGGGGACTACCGGAGACCACCAACAGCCAGACCTGTCGCGTCCAGGTTCCCCGCGCTAACGTCCTGGATGTGTCGGGGCTGACCGGCCTCATGATGCGGCTTAACCAGGGAGAGATCATATGAAAGGCCGGATCGCCGATCCGGGCGTGATCGCCGCGCTGAACCACCGGGAGGTGCTGGCATGGCTGCGCGCCCAGGGCTGGCAGGTGCGCGACACGATGCGTGACGTGGCACATGTGCTGGTTCGGCGGGATGGTGAAGGACCGGAACTGATTGTCCCGGCGCGGGCCACCGTCGGGGATTATGGCCCGCGAATGGCGGAACTGATCGCCTCCCTCGCGGATTTCCAGGACCGGCCGGCTGGCGCCATTCTCGCCGATATGCAGATGGCTGGCAGCGACGTGATCCGTCTGCGCGCGCCGTGTGCCGATACCTCCCACAGCATGCCGGTCGATGATGGCGTGGCGCTGGTGGAGGCCGCGCGCAATCTACTTCTTTCAGCGGCTTGCGCAGCCCATGCGCCGCGCGCGGCCTATCACCTGGGAAAAGTGTCGGAGGCCAATGAGTATCTCCGCTCGGTCCGGCTGGGGCAGACGGAACGCGGCAGCTTTGTCCTGACATTACTGTCCCCCGTCGATCCCCAGTTGTCGGTGCAAACGGCGCTACCAGGCATGGAGGAGGAACCGTTTGCCCGCCAGGTCACCCGAACGCTCGCGCAGGCGTTGCATGCGCTGCGAGGCGTTCTGGTCGCGGCCGATACGGAAGGTTTCATGGCCTTCGAAGCCGCCGTTCCCAAGGGCGTCAGCGCCAACCTGTGCGAAGCGGCGGCGTCCTTGATCGAGCACGGCAACGGCCTGGAATGCGCGGTGAGTTGGGCGGCGACCCGACCTGGGCCGAGTAACACGTTATCCCGTATCGGCTTCGCCCCGGCCGACGCACCGGCGTTACGCTCGGCCGCCCGGGATTTTCATGCCCGCGAGCCGGAGCCAGATCATGAACTGGCCGGTTACGTCATCATGGTTGGCCGCTCGATCGAGGAAGCCGAGGGTCATGCTGTTTTGCAAACGATTGTCGATGGCAAACCGCGCAGGGTGAGGATGCGCTTTGACAGGACGGATTTCGATACCGTCGTGCAGGCGCTGCGCGAGAAGACCCCGCTGGCTGTCACGGGTGACCTGGTCAGGTCGGGCGCGCGATACGAGTTGCAGCGCCCCCGCCAGGTATCATTCATGCCTGAGACCGCCGACGCGGACATGGATTCCGACTGACCAGGGTGGCATCGATATAATCGACCCCATGGGCGTTCCTTGAAAACCGCCGGGATCAGCGAATCCGGACAGGCCGCAAAGTTGTCCGTCAGGTGTCGATGCCCTGAAACAGCTGCGTCCCGGCAGCTGGTTGACTCACCGCCGATATCGCCATCAGGCATTTCTTGAACATTACGCGCACCACTTCAGGATCGACGGGCGGCGATGGGGGCTCCGGCTCCGGCAGGCTGGCGAGCTTTTGAAGGGCGTGCTTCACACCCCACAAGGCCGATGTTCTTCGACTCAGAGCCGTCTTGATTTCGGCGGCGCCCGGGAAGAACTTCATTTCGCTCCCAGCTTCGGCCTGACTCTCGCGGGTAAACGCACCGACCGGCATGGCGCGCAAAAGTTCCGCGATGGCCGCGGCGCGAACCTTGAATTCAGATTGGCCGACGGGAGTCGATGCCCCAAGGTTGATCGTTTCCAACCACGCGAACAGAACCGGCGCGGGCACCGGGCGGCAGGCGGTCTCGTACGCGGTCAGGAGCAACGCGGCCTCGTGCCGTGGCGCCGGGTCACAGACCTTCGGCGTGCGGCCAAACCTAACGGCGTGCACGAGATCGGCCAGTGCGCGCGACATGGCAGGCAGTTGGAGCGAAATGGGCAGAACGGCATGCGTCACCACCGCCGAGGTCATTTTATTCATCGCAGGTCTCCGGTTCCGCCGTCGCTTCGATTTCGACGGCTGTTGAAATAATCTCCTCCCCGTGGTTCCAATTGGACCCGTGGAGCATTGCCGTGTACTCTGCCTCACGGGCCTCACGCGCAGACATCGAATGCCCGCCAGCGGCACCGCGATGCCGATAGACACCGGCCATCAGATAACCCTCCGGATAAGCCAACGGACCGCCGTTACGCTTGGCCTCGCGTTCGGCGGCATTGATCGCGTCGAGCACTCTGGGCATGTTGCCGTTGGTTTCCTTAAGCATGCGGCCCAACATCGCCTCCGGCCGGGTCTTTTTCGTCAGCGCCCCGATAGCTTCGCATGCCCTTTGCAACTCCTTTTCCTGAGCCAGAGCCAAAGTGTCCCGCGAATCCATGTCAATCGAATCGGCGGCGTGGGCGGCGTCCGCCGCGGGGCGGCGCGAGCCGCGGGCACCATCGGTGCCCAAAGCGCCCGTAGGGTGCTTATTCTTATCTGTTTCCCTTTTTCCCTTATTCTTATTTGTCCCGCTTTTGTCCAGATTCTGTCCCGATGCCGTCCTGCCATGCTCGAATCGGTCCGTATTTTGGTCGTAATTTGAGATAGTTACCACGGTCTGACCTGTCCTGGTTTCCAGAACCACATTCCCGTCCTGGGCCAGCCTGGCGAGGAAATTTTCGATACGGGTCTTGGTCCAGCCCCATTCCTTGGCGAGGTGCCGGAGACTGTGGCAAAAACTCCCCCGCTGGAGGGTGACGGTGTAACCTTGAATGTTAACCGGACGGGATTTCCAGGCGGCTTCTTCCAGCATCCAAAGCCACGCCTCCGGGCGGGTCAGTGACCTGGTGGCGCGCAGTGCTGGCATATCCCGCCAGCCACGCGGCACCGCGAAATACCCGGCGGCCATTATTCGAACCTCATGAAAATGGTATCGTCGGCAGCGACGATGGTTACTGCCAAAAGGGCGATGTCCAGATCGGTACCGTCGCAGCGGGCGGCACCGCAATTATCGTTTCTCACGTGCCCAAGGCCATGCACGACGACTGGCGGCGCGAGTCCAGCCACCTGTGAACGTCCCGCAACAAGAATCCCATGCGCCCAGGACTGAGCACGACCTTCGTCGGCCCCTCGCCGGTCTCCAACAGGCGGTCAATCGTCCTGACGTGCAAGTTGGACAGCGCCGCCAACTCGTCTTTCGAGACAACCCGGTCGGGATGCATCCCACTGGCGGTCAAACGCGCCAAGATGCGGGAATGGTCTTCCCGCATCGCATCGCCGCGGCGGCGGCGTTCCACATTCGGTTCCATAAGCTCTCCGTTGCATTACGGGCGACACCGGGCGTCGGGTCGCGTCACGGATCGCTTTAATAATCACCGAAATGCGTGGAGTCTGATGTAGACTGTGCAGAGTCTGCACAGTCTACATTTGGGATGGCCACGCGCCGTAGGTTGACTTGTAGAGTCCTCGTAGGCGGCTTACCTTACTTGCGGGATTCCCCGGTCCCATCAACTTCTTGCCGCCTATTTCGAGTCCCACGACCGCGTTCGCGGCATCCAAAATGTTCCTGGCCGTGCCGGCCAACGCATGAGCATGCATGGCTTCAATCCATGGTTTATCTGGATCCCGGTAACTTATGCCTCGGTTCGCTTTTTTTGTGTCGTCTCCGGTGACAGACGGTACTTCGGTCGCGGAGCGGATCGCACGATCTGCCTTTGCGGTCATCCCAAGGTCGTTGATGACTTCAAACCCGACCTCCCTGAACACGCGCACAACTCTCCCGACGGGGCTCAACACCTCAAGTATGCTACCGGCCCTATACAACCGCCAGGTCCGTGGAAGTGCCAAGAACAAGCGATTGGCAATCCGTTGAGGCGCTTGATCGTCCGTTTCGAAATTTGTGGAGTCTACTCCGTTGACATGAATTTCACTGCGGCCGGACATCGCGGAGAAAAGGCGAGAAATCGCCTGGCGCAGCCAGTTCGCACGAGAGTCCCGAAATGTGCGCTCAAATTTTCCGAGCCATACCCGCGAAGCGACATCCCAGGCGGGCAACTGGCGCCCATGATGGCTGAGTGGGTCTGCTGGCTCGAACGTGACCTGAAACGTCTCACCATCGAGTACGCGCCAGAAACCTGCCCCCAATGCGAGCCTGGCCTGTGCCCGGGCGCGCAACAATGGCGCCGGATTGGCGGCGATACTGGCCAACCACCTGGAAGCGGCGTCGAGCGCATCCGATGACACCTCCGTCCCAATTGCGTCCGTCGCGACTCCCAAATTGCTCCCAGGCGATTGATCGCCTATCGCCGCCGCGACCATTTCCAGGTCATGGTCGAGAGCCCCTTCAACAAGGAGGGCGTCGAAATGCCGGGATAACTGCTCCTCAACCTCTGCCATGTAGAGGGCGTTGACCACATCGGTAAACGCCAAGCCAATCAGCCGACTCCCTACGATTTCACCGGATTCACCAAGGAAGTCGACAGGCATGTTTACGATCTCGCCTCTTCCGCCGGACCTTGATGGTCAGGACCTGGTATCACGACCGGCGTCATCATCCCCGCGAGACGCGCGGCGGTGCGGTTCGCGGCGGCCTTCATCGGATCCTCGGCCAGGTGCGCATATCGCGAGGTCGTATCGGCCTGCCGATGCCCCAGAACCTTTCCAACCACGTAAAGACTTTCGCCGCCTGCCACCGCGACGCTCGCGAAGGCATGCCTCAGGTCGTGCAACCGAACATCGGTGAGCCCAGCCGAGGCACGAACCCGTTGCCATGGTTTCTGGATGCCGACGAAGGGTTTGCCGGGACGGTCCCCCGGAAGGACGTGCAGGCTTCCAGCCAAACGCGGCAGCGCCTCAATCACCGCAAGGGCGGGCGGTGGGAGCGGAAGCGTCTTCGCCCCCGTTTTACTATCCGGAAGCCTCGCCGTGCCCATCGCCATATCGATCCAGTCCCACCGTAGGGTCAGGATTTCCGATAACCGGGCGCCAGTGAATATCAAAAGGCGGAACGCCGCGACTGCGCGCCAGTCTTCCGGCGTCTCCCGCTTCGGGCGCCTATCCACTGGCAGTGCCGCCAGTTCATCGTCCATCCACCCGCGCTCCGCTCGATCCAGCGCGGCGCCGAGCCGGGCCAGTTCCTCAGCGTTCAGCATCCGTTCGCGCGCGCGTTCGGGAAACCGGGCTACGCTTCGGCATGGGTTGGACTGCTCCGGACGTTCGTCAACCGACTCGGCCCAGGTCATGATGGCTGACAGGAGGGCCAGGGCACGG
>JAYWAX010000277.1:0-2030 GCA_043782125.1 Acetobacteraceae bacterium
CGGGCTAGACCGTATCGACATCATGATCTTGCATCCGCATGGCCGCACCAGTCAGGTGCAGCGTCGGCAGATGACCACCGTCCATGCTCCGAACGTCGGTAACGTGGCGGTGCAGGGCACGTTCGACGACTGCCAGGACCTGGTGAAAGCGCTGTTCGCCGATGTTCCTTTCCGCACGGAAGTCTCTCTTTCCGCTGTCAACTCCATCAACTGGGCGCGCATCGCCGCCCAAATTCCCTACTACGCCGCCTCCGCCTTGGCCCTGGGCGCGCCCGACCGGGAGGTCGCGTTTTCCGTCCCCACCGGAAATTTCGGCAATATCCTGGCGGCATGGGCTGCGCGACGCATGGGCTTGCCGGTAGCGCGGTTGATCGCCGGGTCCAACCGGAACGATATTCTGGCGCGTTTTTTCGAAAAGAACGACATGTCGATGGCGCCGGTGGAGCCGTCGTTGTCGCCGTCGATGGATATTCAGGTCAGCTCCAACTTCGAACGCTTGTTGTTCGAACTGCTGGAGCGCGATCCGGTCGCCACCTCCGCCGCGATGCGCGGGTTTCGCGAGACGGGACGCATGACCGTGCCGGACGCGACCTGGCACCGGGCCCGTGGCGTATTCCACGGCTTTCGCCTGGACGATCCCGGCACCGAAGCCGAAATCCAGCGCCTGCACCGGGCCACCGGTTATCTCGCCGACCCGCATACCGCCATCGGCATCGCCGCGGCGCGGGCGCATGCTCCAGGACACGGCGTGCCGGTGGTGGCGATGGCGACAGCCCATCCCGCGAAGTTCCCGGATGCCATCGAGGCCGCGGTCGGTATCAGGCCCGCGCTCCCGCCGGGGATGGCCGATCTGTTCGAACGTCCCGAGCGGTTTACGGTGCTGCCGAACGACATCGCCGCCGTGCAGGCGAATGTTCGCGCGCTGGTGGGCCGGAACGCGGGTTAACGCGCGCCGGTCTTGCGCCACCACAGTAACGATTGATCGATCGCAATGGCCCCTCTACGTCATGGCACGCCGCCGGGCGGGCCATCGGGAGCGGCACGGGATCGCGGGGAGGTGGCACGGCTCCAATCGTCATGCCGCTTCCGGTGGCCCGGTCGAGCCGGACCATGACGAGGGGGAGAGTAAACCGTTCCGGCGGTTGGTTGATACTACGCGTCGAAGAACACCGTCTCGTTGTCGCCCTGCATGTGGATGTCGAAACGATAAACATTTCCGTCTTGTTTCGCCGCGACCAACGTGCCTCGCCGCTCCGGCGGTACCAGCGCGAGGGTTTTGTCCGTCGCGTTCGCCGCCGTTTCGTCGGAAAAATAAATCCGAGTGAACGCGTGCGGCAGCATCCCCCGCATTGTCACGATCGCGTTCAGATGCGGGGCCTGACCCGGTTCGGGCGAGCCCGGCTTGATCGTATCGAACCAGAACCGGTTCGATGGATCGGTTCCGGTGCCGCAGCGTCCAAAACCCTTGAAATTGCTGTTGCTGCCACGGGGATCGGCGGGATGCGCGTAACGTCCCAGGGCGTCGGCCTGCCAGATTTCGATCAGCGCGTCGGAAATTGGATTTCCCGCGCCGTCGAACACGCGTCCCTCGACCCGGATGCGCTGTCCTTCCACATCGGGCGGCGCCATATCCGGGCCCGCGATGCCGCGCAGCCCGTGCTGGTAACCGTATTGTTCCGGCGACAAACCGTACGCGAAATACGGACCGACCGTCTGCGACGGTGTCTGGCGGCGTTGCGGCATCGGTCAGGCCTCCATCGGCGTGGCGCGGCGGCCCCGCAGCACGATATCGAATTGGTAACCAAGCGCGTAATTGGGCTGGGTCAGATCGAGGTCGAATTTCGCGACGAGTAAATCCCGGGTCTCCGCCGGGGTCGCCAGAAAAATCGGGTCCAGGTCCAGCAATGGGTCGCCCGGAAAATACATCTGGGTCACGAGTCGCGTGACAAAGCTCGGTCCGAACAGCGAATAATGCATATGCTGAGGACGCCAGGCGTTACGATGATTGGGCCAGGGATAGGCGCCGGGTT
>JAYWAX010000278.1:0-2030 GCA_043782125.1 Acetobacteraceae bacterium
TGGACGAGACCACCCAACCGGCGCCGAACGGCCGCGTGTTGCTGGACATACAGGACAACGTCGCGGTGCTGACGCTGAACGATCCTTCCGTGCTCAACGCCTTCGGGTTCAAGCTGCGCCAGGACATGAGCTTCGTGCTGGACCAGGTGGAGGCGAGCGGGGCGCGCTGCCTGTTGATCACCGGCGCGGGCCGCGCCTTCTGTTCGGGCGCCAACCTCAACGATCCCGACCGCCCGCCGCGCGACCGCGCCGCCGAGGCGCGGGGCGAGGTCAAAAGCGACCTGGAAACCTGGTACAACCCCACCTTCCTGCGCCTGCGCGACCTGCCCATGCCCGTCGTCACCGCCATCAACGGCATCGCCGCGGGGGCGGGTATGAGTCTCGCGCTGATGGGCGACATCCGTATCGCTGCCCGTTCGGCGTCGTTCCTGCAGGCCTTCGCGCGGATCGGCCTGGTGCCGGACTGCGGCTCGTCCTATGTGCTGCCGCGCATGATCGGGCTGGCGCGGGCGGTGGAATTGTCGTTGCTGGCCGAGCAACTGCCGGCGGAGAAGGCGCTGGACTGGGGTCTCATCAATCGCGGGGCCGAGGATGCCGACCTGCGCGCGACGGCCATGGCGATGGCGAAACGTCTGGCCGAGGGTCCGGCCTCGCTTGGCCTGATCCGCAAGATGTACTGGGCCAGCGTGGAGAACACGTTCGAACAGCAACTCGACCTGGAAGCGAAGCTGCAAATGCAGGCGGGGATGACCGGGGATTATACCGAGGGCGTCACGGCGTTCCGGGAAAAGCGGCGGACGCGCTTCACGGGGCGGTAAGGGACGCGGTGGATGGGTTCCAAGGGGCTCGCCCCTTGGCGGAGCCCTGGTGGGGTCCGGGGCAAAGCCCCGATCGTCTTCCCCAGGCGAATCTCTCCAGGACATATTCCTCGCAACTTGCTGCGGGGTTTTTTTACTTACCCGGTACCAGTGGTCCAGCAATCATCTTGTTCATGTGCGTTTTGTTCCCCTCTCAAGAACTGTTCACCATCGAACGCACGGGCAAGGCGGCCTGACGCTCAGCGCAGGGAAACGATATAGGCGATCAGATCGTCCATCTCGTTATAGCTGAGGTGCAGGTCCGGCATCCTGTCATGCGGAGAGACGAAGAACGCCCGCAGCGCCAGCGGTGTGATGGCGCGATTGGCCGCGATGGCGCGGAAGGTGGGCGCGCCGGTGGAGTTGGCCGTTTTTTCGCCGCCCACCACATGGCAGTTGGAACACCATGCTTCCGCCAGGCGCCGTCCGGCGTCCGGGTCGCCCATGTCCTGCGCGCCCGCCCGCATTGGGAAGGAGAAAAGAGCCAGCACCAGCGTGACGGACGCCCATGTTACTGGATGCCGTGGATCGGGAAGGATGAGGTATCTCATGGCCTATATTACCGACTGGTGCGTAAAAACGCCACGGTATTCGGTTCTCCGCCGGGTGGCCACGCCGATGGCGTCCTGACGATGCTCCGCGAAGTGGTCGAAACCCTCCTCCTCACGCGCCATCAGCTTTGAGCTACACTCGGGTTCCTTTGCCCAATGGACCGTAAAGCGACATGGTCTGGCTGACAGTTTTCTCGCCTGCGACCAGAGCCACCTGATCCGTCGTGCGCGAGCATGCCCGCCCGCCTGGAAGCGCTACAAGCGGCCTCTGAGCGGCCGTCCAGGGATCGAATTCAAGCCACCATGCCCTTGACCAGAGCTTCACCTGTCAGGTCGGACGCCTGTCTCGCGGACTCAACCCTCAAACGGACTCGCCAAATGGGGAGTTCCGTACTGGTCCAAATGCCTGATCACGTTGGAATGTTGGTGAATCCTGTGTCGCCTTACGGTCCATTGGGCAAAGAAACCCGCTCAGGGAAACCCCGCGCCCACGAGGTGCTTGCCGTACAGCAACCGCCGTTCCGCGTCCCCATAGGGATGGTGCGCGACGATCGTCCGCACGCGGCGTTCCGGCCACTGCGCCATGGTGCGCGCCGCGACATCCCGCGCTTCCACCTTGCGG
>JAYWAX010000279.1:0-37456 GCA_043782125.1 Acetobacteraceae bacterium
GGTAGCTTTAGCCTTCGGCCAGGTTCCGCTCGTTTTTTCCTTTTTTTACTGGTGTGGATTTTCTGCCGCGGCCGGCATCGAGGTGATCCAATATTTCTCATTATTCGAACTGTTTGCTAGCTTACCAACTTCGAAGTTCGTAGATCTTTTGTTTTTTTCTTTTTGTCAGATCGTCTTAGGCATAGCAATGTTCGGGTATCGCGCCCGTCACATGCGCTTCATCGACGATCCATCGATTAAAGTTCCGCCACTTGAAGCAAAGCCCGAGGATTTGTCAACGGCGGCGGCTGAACGATATATGACATGTAATGAAGCAGCTGAGTTTAAACAATGGCTGTTACTAAGACGTGTCTTTTTCTGGATAGGGCTCGCCGCCCTGACCGTAAACACTAATTTAGCGATTTGGAGTTGGCGCGAGGGTCGACCCTCCGAAGCGATTAATTATTTTACCGGCATCATGATTGCCAGCGGTTTATTATTGGCTTTTTCAAACGCAGTTGCCTTTGTGGACCTACGTCTGCGCAACACTTTCAGTTTGGTGCTTTTAGGTTGTTCAATTGCTGCCGGTATGGGCTCGGAGGATGCGTTACGCTTGTTAAAGGATACCGCGAGATTTACAAGAGTTGAATTAGTCACAGAGAAATATTTGATTCATGGCCGGTTAATTTTTCAAACGTCTTCGAACGCACTATTGTACGATCCTTTGCGAAATTTTGTTTTGATTCCGACGCGAAAAATTCTGGAAATTCGCTATTATCCCGGATAGAATTAAATCAGCATAACCTGCCGGCGTGACCTCGCACGCTATCGCGCGTCCAAGGCAGATAGTTCGTACGGGTTCGCAGGTCGTCGCCGCCCCCCAGCGATACATTTGGCCGCCACATTACTGGGCCCGAAACCACTTAGCGAATTAATCGCCGCAACTCAGCAATACGGAAACGGGGTCAAGCCCTTCTCAATTCCTCCGACCCCATTGTCCGGAAACGCGATCACCTCGCACCAAAGAGCGGCCGCGATGCCGTGGTCACCCGCCTCAACGCTCCCCGGTCAGCTCCCGCCGCACGATCGCCGCGCCATCCGCCAGTGCCTTCAACTTCCCAAACGCCACCGCCTGCGGCAAATACTTCATCCCGCAATCCGGCGCCGGAATCAGATTCTCCGGCGCCACGTGTTTCAGACCCGCGCGTATCCGCACTGCGACCGTCTCCGCCGTTTCCACGGCCGGATCGCCCAGATCGATCACCCCCAGCACGATCTTCTTCCCTGAAAGGTCCCGCAGCACCCCCAGATCGAGCCGTGGCTGCGCCGCCTCGATGGAAATCTGCCCCGCGATCGTATCGGCCAACTGCGGCAGAAAACTGTAGCCCGAGGGCTTGTTCGCCACGACCGCCGCATACCCGAAACACAGATGCACCACCGTCGGCCCCTCGATCCCCTCCAGTGCCCGATTAATCGCCTTCAATCCGTACCGCATGGCCTTTTCCGGCGAGGTCCGGACCCACGGCTCGTCCAGTTGCACCACATCCACGCCGCTGGCCTTCAACGCGCGCAATTCCTCATTCACCGCGATGGCGTAATCCATCGCGAGTTCTTCCTCGTCCTTATAAAAATCGTTGCGCGCCTGCTGAGTTAATGTGAACGGTCCCGGCAGCGTGATCTTTGTGCCATGCGTCGCGTTCCGCATCAGAAATTCCACGTCCCGCACTTCCACGGGTCCGCGGCGGCGGATTTTCCCGACCACCCGGGGCACCGGCGTGGTCCGACCATTTCCCGACGTCACTTCCCCCGGATGCGCTGCGTCGATGCCGTCCAGCGCCAGCGCGAAACGATTGGAATAACTCTCCCGACGGATTTCGCCGTCCGTGACGATATCGATTCCCGCCCGTTCCATGTCCCGGATCGCGAGAATGGTGCCGTCGTCCTGCGCCTGTTCCAGGAATTCTTCCGCCACGCGCCAGATGCCGTGCGCGTGGACTCTGGGGACGCCGTGATGCTTCAGTACATCTCCATCTACCAGCCATGCGGGCTGCGGGTAACTGCCGACCACCGTCGTGGGCAGCAAACGCGTGGGATATGCCATGATCGATCCTCCCGGCCCGGAACGGCCAGGCGCGATTTCAATCACTCATGACCAGCCAGGCGCAAGGCGTCGGCTTGCCCACCTCCCACGCGCCGGTGTTATTGGACCCATTCCCTTTCCTCGCTCCGGAGAAAATACCCATGTGGCCCATCCGTTCCGCGCTGTTCGTCCCCGCGCATCGCCGCGACTGGATCGCCAAGGCGATCCGTGTTTCCCCCGGCGCCGCCGTGCTCGACATCGAGGACTCGGTCCCGCCAGAGTTCAAAGCCCAGGCAATGGGTTTTTTGAAAAGCGAGATCGCCGAACTGGCGGCGGCGAAAATCGGCGCCTTCGTCCGCGTCAATCCGCTGCATGACGGCACAGCCAAGGAACTCGCCGCCGCCGTCACCGCAGGCCTTACCGCGATCGTCCTTCCCAAAGCCCGCAGTGTGGACGACATCCGCCGCCTGCACGACCTGCTGAGCTACGCGGAAGGTCATGCAGGCCTGGCGCACGGAACCATCGGCATCCTGCCGCTGCCTGAAACCGCCGAAGGCATGCGCGACGCCTCCGCCCTCGCCGCCGCCAGCCCTCGCGTCCGCGGCATCCACGGCGCCCTCAGCGGCCCAGTTTCCGGCGACTTCGCGCAGGCATTCGGCTTTCGCGCGACGGCGGAGGGGATCGAGCAACTCTATTTGGGCTCCAAACTCGTCCTCGACAGCCGCGCCGCCGGCGCCATGTACCCGATCGCCGGCATATTCGGCACGGCAATGGACGACCTCGCCGCGACCGAGCGTCTGATCCGCCGCGCCCGCGACATGGGCTATACTGGCGTCGCCGTGATGCATCCCTCCCATATCGCCATCGCCAACGCCGTCTTTCGCCCGACGCCGGAAGAAGTCGCCTATTTCGAAGGTCTCCTCAAAGCCTTCGAAGACGCCGAAAAATCCGGCCTGGGCGCCGTCAAATACCAAGGCGCGATGGTCGATTACGCGATGCTGCCACTGGCTCGCGAAATCATCTCCGAGGCCAGGCGCAACAATTGAACGGCCTTAACACGCGACCTTCGCAAAACCTCTGAACGCGTCCTGTTCCCGGGCACGCTCCGTGGACAGGACGTTGTGCGACGGCACCGGTAAACCCCGGCCGCCCCAAACATTCAAACCGGCACGGAGCCTCGCAACATCACTCGATACAGATACCGCATCTCATCCATATCGTAATCGCCGTTGGCCTTGTGCAACATGCAACGATTATCCCAGATCACCAGATCGCCCGGCTCCCACACATGCCGGTACTGGAACCGCTCCGACGTCGCATGCGCCAGCAACGCTTCCAGCAAAGGCAACGCCTCCGCGTGATCCATCCCGACAATGCCCTCGATCCGGATCGGATTGATGTAAATCGACCGCCGTCCGGTCTCCGGATGCACCCGTACCATCGGATGCAACACCGCGTTCGGAACACGCTCCTTCGCCGCGTCCGGCAGGCTCATCAACTTCCGGGCGCTGTGGCTGCTTTGATTAACATGGATCGCGTAACGCCCCTCCAACCGCTGCTTCGTCGAGTCCGGCAACGCCTCATACGCCGCCGCCATGTTCGCGAACTGTGTGTCCCCACCCGCACTCGGCAACGTCACTGCATGCAAAACAGTCGCCTTCGGCGGACGCACGTCGTTGGAATGATCCGTATGCCACCCCTCCCCGGGAATATACCGCCGCCCGTCCGGGAATTTATCCTGGTTCGAAATGTAATGAATTTCCGGGCAATCCGGCAGCGCGAACTTCGTGTTATGCTGATGAAACACCTCCCCAAACCAACGCACCGCATCAAGAACCTGGGCCGGCGACAATTTCTGCCCCCGCACCACCAACACTCCACGCTCTGAAAACGCCTGGTTGAGCCGCGCGCGAGTCTGCGCACCAATCGGCGCCGCCAAATCGATCCCGCGTACTTCCGCGCCCGTATGATCCGTCAGAGTCTCGACAGTGACCTTCATCTCAGTTCCTCCCGCCTGCGCTGCCCGGATCGTAGACCCGGATCGCACCCGGGGTCACGCCACGCCCCAGACCGCGACTTCGCGCCGCGAGGTCGAAACGCGATTTGGGTTGAATGATTCTTCCTGGGCGCGAAATCTCTCGCGGTTTACATTCACGCATGAAAATCGAAAAACCGAGGTAACGACAAAGACGGCGACCGTCCCAAAGGGAAATCGGAACCCCACGCGTTGCCGTGCAGGGAAGGAGTGACGACTTTGGCGCGAACAAAAAGCTTGAATAAACAAATCCGCGACGCGCGGCAGGTGAAAGGCTTCCCGGTCGCCGAACTCGCGAAACGGGTGGCGTCTCGCAAGTGTCGATTTATTACTGAGAAAACGGCCGCGTCAGACCGCGCGATACGAATCTCGCCGCCTCGTGCAAAGCGCTTAAAATGCTGATACGCGAAACAATGGCAATGACCGGCCGCCGATAAAACCCGCCATGGCAGACCTCGTCTTACCAGCGAGCCGCCGCCACATCGTCGGACTCGCGCGCCTCAACCCAGGACCCCGTGCCGCCCGGCAATTCCTCGCGCTTCCAGAACGGCGCCTTCGTCTTCAACCAATCGATCAGAAACGCCGTGGAATCCAGCGCCGCCTGGCGGTGCGGCGCCGCCGTCAGAACCAGGACGATGTTCTCGCCGGGCACCATGCGGCCCACGCGGTGGATCACCGTACACCCCAGCAGCGCCCAGCGCCGCTGCGCCTCGTCCACGATCCGGCCGATCGCGCGCGACGTCATCGCCGGATAATGTTCCAGAGTCAGCGCCTGAATTGCCCGCTCCGGCACGGCATGCGCTTTGTCTTCCCGTACGATCCCGACAAAACACCCCAGGCCGCCTATGTCGGTCCGCCCAGAGGTCAACGCCGCGATCTCGGCGCCAACATCGAAATCTTCCGTTTGAACCGCGATCTTCGCCACGCCAGCCCCTTTCAGCCGCCCGTTACCGGCGGGAAAAACGCCACCTCGTCGCCCGGCCGAAGCACCGTCGAGGGATCCGCGAATTCCTGATTGACGGCGCAACGAACCGTTTGGCGGTCCTTGAACGCCGCCGCGTGCCGATCGTCGAGACCCGCCAGCCAGGCCGCCAACTCCGCCACCGTTGTCACGGTCACCGGTGGCGACAATGTCTCCTCCGCCACCCCAACCCGTTCGCGCAACCACGCGAAATACAAAACCGTCAGAGGCATCGGTGCCGCCCCCTCCGTCACTTCGGTGTCGGGATGGTCTCGATCCGTCCATCCGGATGGATGACCGTACTCGTGCCATTGCCGTTCGGGACTATGATCCGCCGATCCGCCGGCGGCGCGGCGGGCACCGGCGGGGTCGTCGCGGGATAGCCGCCACGTTGCGCGCCCGCGCCCCCCGCGGGCGGCATTGCGCCAGCCGGCATGGGCGCCAGCAGCGGATTGCCGGCACGGTCGAGCGGAGAGCCCTTCGCGGGCGCGGCCGGTTGCGTCCCCATGGGACTTTGCCGTTCCAGATCGCGCAGCGTTTTCGGCGGCGGCAGCGGGCCCGGCCAGATATCGCCCGGCTCCGCGATCAGCGGCGTGACCGCGACACCGTGCCCCATCACGCGCCCCATGTTCACGCTGCCCGCGACCGGCATGTTGGGATTGGAGCCCGTCGTGAACGGCGGCTCCCGCCACGTGCTGAAGCCGCAGCCAGCCAGCATCGTCGTCAGGCTTAAAAGGGCGATACGCCGCATCGGAACAGGCTCCAAAAAAAACACCCTCGTACCCCGCGAGCGCGAGGCGGACTGTGCCCCGGTACCGCCATCTTCTCAAGAACCTTCCGCGATGCCGGTCACGACCCGGCTTCGAATCCAGGTGGCGATGGTCTCCGGCTCGTTCAAAGGCAGCAGCATTCGCGACCCTACATCGGCGGTGGAATCGCTGGCGACCGCCACTACCCCAGGTTCTATATCCCAAAGGGGCGGCTTGCCCAGAGAAAGGCGCCATACCTCCAATTTTGGACCGGGATGCGACTTGAACCCCTCCACAAGAACCAGGTCAACCGGGTCCATGCGGGCCAGCATGTCCTCCAGTTCCGGTTCCGGCCCGTCTACCTCGTGCAGCAAAGCCCAACGGCGGGAGGAGGCGACGAGAACCTCGTGCGCGCCGGCGAGACGATGACGGTGGCTGTCCTTGCCGGGACGGTCCATGTCGAACCCGTGATGGGCATGCTTGATCGTCGAAACCGTCAGGCCGAAGCCGCGCAACAATGGCAGCAGCGCGACCGTCAGAGTCGTCTTGCCGCTTCCCGACCAACCCACAATGCCCAGTACGTTCACCGTTTCAGATCCAATACCTGGGTTTTTACCCAGGGAGCATTTATACCAGACGTCCGAACGATTGACTGTTGGCAAGGCCTCTCCCCCACGTCATGGCCCGACTCGATCGGGCCAACGGGCACGGCACGACGATCGGACGAGAGGCGCTTTCCGCAGTTTATCGTACCCAGTCTCGTAATGGCGTGCCGCCCCCGATGGCCCGCTCGGGGGCGGGCCATGAGACGGAGCGGACGTCGCCACGGGTCAATCGTTCGGGCGGTCGGTATTAAATCAGGGGCATCTACGCCGGGCGCTTTCAAACCGGAGGGCGCCGCAATGGCCCGCCGTCCCGCCCGCCATCCGGCGGCGCCGAGGCGTGCCGCAGACCCGCCATCAAGTAATCCCAGCCGGTCACCAGCGTCAGCACCGCGGCCACCCACAGCATCGTTTCCCCGATCGCCGAAACCGGCAACCAGGCCAGCCCCAACACTTTGGCCGAGGTATCGCCCGCCAGCAGCGTGCCCAACGCGCCCATCTGGAACCCGGTTTTCCATTTCGCGAGCCCCGTAACCGGCAGCCCGATGCGGATTCCCGCCAGATACTCTCTTAGACCCGAGACCAGAATTTCCCGCAACATGATCACGATGGCCGGATAAAGTCCCAGATCGGACAGCCGCCCCATCCCTACCAGCATCATCAACACCGCAGAGACCAACAGCTTGTCCGCGATCGGATCCAGCATACGCCCCAGATCGGATTGTTGCCGCCACGCCCGCGCCAGCTTGCCGTCGAAATAATCGGTGATCGCGGCCGCGGCGAACACGACACAGGCAGCGAAATCCGTCATCGGGTACCGGCACGCGACCAGCCCGACCAACAGCGGTATCGCCGCGATCCGGGACAATGTCAGCAGGTTGGGCAGATCGGTCAGCATGTGCGGCGGGATTTACCCCATTTACCGCGCGCCGGAAATCGCCCAACCCGCGATCCGGTGGCAAATTCGCGCCCTTATCCCAACCATTCGCACACAAGGCGCCCGGGATCGTCCCTCCAGTCCACGTCATCCCTCGCATTGTCGCCCCTGGCGCGCTGCGGGAAGTGGAAGCGCCACGGACAACACGGCGTTTGCCCGAAGCGGCAGAGATCACTGTCCGGAGGCATTCAACCAAGGATCCGCGGCCCACAAAATCGCCAGCTCCGCGCGCTCTTTTTCCACTTGCGCAGTCCAGACCGCGCCCTCGCTCCAGGCCGCCAGCAGCCCCATCGTCTCCGCCTGCCCGGCGAAATCCGGCGATGCCGCCAGGCTTCGGATCGCCGAGATCAGCGGTTCCTGGATCGCCGGCGGAGTCGCCACCGGCACCGCCAGCCCGCAGCGTATCCAGGCCGACAGTGGCACGCCCGCCTCGCTCAGAACCGGCATGTCCGGCAGAATGCCTGATCGCCTGCGCGCCGCGATGCCGAGACCGATCAGCTTTTCCTCCCGCAGCGCCACGATCGTGTCGGCCAGGCCCATTACTGCGGCGGTGACGTTGCCGCCCAGAAGCGCCTGGCGGGCGGCGGCAGCCGAGGGAAACGCAACGATGTTCAACCGTGTCTGCGTCAACGCCTGCAACCGCAAGGCCGCCAGATGCGGCGCGCTGCCTGGCGGTGGCGTTCCCAGAGGCAGGGCGCCCGCGTCCTGCCCCGCCCGCTGCACAATATCGCGTACCGAGCCCAGAGGATCGGCAGCCGACGCCACGAACACGATCGGCTCCCGCTCAACCGAGCCAAGAAGCGCCAGACGTCCGGGCAAATGCGGGTCGCCCCGGTCCACGGCCCGCGCGGGCAGAACCGGCGTCGCGACCCAGCCCAACGTGGCGCCAGAGGGCGGCGCCTCCGCCAAGGCATGCAACGCCGCCCGCCCCCCATCGCCAGGCACATTTCGGACCAGAATCTCCGGACCATTCAGGGCGGTTTCCAGATGACGGGCAAACGATCGCGCGATGTCGTCCCCGCCCGATCCCGGCGGCGCCGCCGTTATCAATGTCGCGAAACGCCGCGCCGCCGCAGGCCAGGCCGCGACTGCCGCCGCTGCCAATCCAGCGAAGGCTGACCGGCGCGCGATCACGGTCGCGGCGCTGTGCCCGGCTCCGGCGCTTCGACGGCCGCTGTGTCGCGCCGCAGCCGGTTCTCGCCCAGAAACAGCAGGATCGGCGCCGCGATGAAGATCGAGGACGAGGTCCCGACCACGATCCCGAACAACATGACCCAGGCGAAACCCGAAATCGACGCGCCCCCGAACAATGCCAGCGGCAGACTGGCCAGGAATACGGTCATCGACGTGCCCAATGTCCGGTTTAGCGTTTCGTTGATCGACAGATCGATCAGATCGCGCAACGGCATGGTCTTGTATTTGCGCAGATTTTCCCGGACCCGGTCGTAGACCACCACCTTATCGTTCGTGGAATATCCCAGCACCGTCAGGATCGCCGCAACCATCACCAGGTCGAATTCGATCCGCGTCAGCGCCAGAAAGCCAATGGCCTTGGTGATATCCAGAATCAGAGTCACCACCGCGCCGACCGCAAACTGCCATTCGAACCGGAACCAGATATACGCCAGGATCATCAACAGGCTGATGCCCAGGGCGAGCAAACCGTGCCGGAACAGCTCCGACGAAACGCTGGCCCCCACCGCGTCGGTGCGCACGATCTTGGCGCCGGGAATGGACGCCTCCAGCGCCGCACGGACCTTGGTCACGGCGATCTGAGTCCCCGCCTCGGTCGGCTGAGTCGGCAATCGAATCAGGACCGTGGAGTCGTCGCCGAAGCGCTGCACACCCTGTTCCGGGAAATGCTCGGCGGCCAGGGTCTGACGTATCTTCTGGAAATCCGCTGGTCCATCGGTCCGCACCTCCATCACGATGCCACCGGAAAAATCGATCCCCAGGTGCAGGCCGGGATAAAAGAACAAGACGACCGAGGCCGTCGACAGAATCGCCGACACGACCAGACCCGCGATCCGCCCCTTCATGAACTTGAAGGTCGTATCGTCGGGCGCCAAACGCATCATCGGTTTGATCAACATGTGCCGTCCTCAGACCGGAAGCAGACGCGGGCGCGCCGAAACATACCACTGAGCCACCAGCAGCCGCGTCAGCATCCAGGCCGTGAACATCGAGGTCGCGATGCCGATGGTGATCGTCACGGCGAATCCCTTCACCGGCCCCGATCCAAACGCGAACAACATCACATGGGACAAGAACGTCGCGGCGTTCGAGTCGAAGATCGTCGCGTAAGCCCGCTGGAACCCGTGCTCCAACGCCGCCAGGGGCGGCCGTCCGCGCTTTTGTTCCTCGCGAATACGCTCATTTATCAGAATATTGGCGTCCACCGCCATACCAAGCGTCAGCAAAATACCCGCCATGCCCGGCAGAGTCAGCGTCGCCTCCAGCAACGACATCAGCGCGAGCATCAGGATCAGGTTCACAATCAGGCACAAATTTGCGAACCAGCCGAACAGCCCATAGAAAAACGCCATGAAGGCGATAACCAGCAGAAAGCCCGCCGCCAAGGAAATCGCCCCGGCGCGAATGCTGTCGGCGCCAAGCTCCGGCCCGATCGTCCGCTCCTCCACCACTGTCAGCGGCGCGGGCAGCGCACCCGCGCGCAACAGCACCGCCAGTTCGTTGGCGCTCGCCGCGCTGAACCCGCCGCTGATCTGGCCGGACCCGCCGGTGATCGGCTCGCGGATCGCAGGGGCGGAAATCACCTTGTCGTCCAGCACAATGGCGAAGCGCTTGTTCACATTGGCGCGCGTGATATCGGCGAACCGCCGCCCGCCATTGGTGTTGAACTTGAAGTTCACCACCCATTCGCCGGTCTGCCCGTTGGTGCCCGCGCGCGCATCGGTCAGATCGCCACCGTCGACGTCCACCCGTTTCCGCACCGCGATCCGCCCAGATCGCTCGTCCTGCATTTGCATGAATTCGACGCCGGGTGGTGGCGGCGCGCCGGGCGAGGTGTTGGCCGCCTCTTCCACCATGCGAAAAGTCATGTGCGCCGTCTTGCCGAGCAACTGCTTGATCCGGTTGGGATCCTCGATCCCCGGCAATTGCACGACAATCCGGTTGTCGCCCTGGCGCGCGATCTGCGGATCGACCACGCCCGTCTCATCGATCCGGCGCCGCACGATCTCGATCGACTGGGTAACAGCGGAGGCCGAACGCGCCTGCAGCGCGGCCGGCGACAGGCTCAACACGATCGTGCCGTCCGGCGGAGTCAAAATGTCCAGATCGGCGATGTTGTTCGGCCCATCGTGCCCGATCAGCGGCCGCAACGCCGCGAGCGCCGCATCCGTCTTCGCCGCGTCCCGCAACCGCAGCACCACCCGCTTCTGATCGTGCTGCGCTTCCAGCGTCGAATAAAAAATGGACCCTGGCCGCAACGCCTGACGCGCCGCGTCGACAAGGCTGTCCAGCCGCTCCTTGACCACCGCCTTCATGTCCACCTCCATCAGGAGGTAGCTGCCGCCCTTAAGGTCCAGCCCAAGATGCACAGTCGGCCATGGCATTCCCGCCACAGGCGCCCGCATGACATTGGGCAGGCTGAGCAGCAGCCCGAGCAAACAGACGCCGAGGATGGCGGCGGCCTTCAGGCGGCTGAAATACATCATGGTCTTGTGTCGCAGGCTCCCATTAACGCGCGCCCCTAGGCGCCACGCGGTTCGGACTTGTCCAGGGGGAGACGGGTTGGGAGACGGGTCGGGAAGCCCAGGCACGGCCAATCACGGAAACAACGTGCCTCGCCCCTGAAACGGCACCTCCAGATGCTCGATCGTCTGACCGGTGTCCGCCGCGATCGTCTCCGCCACGATCCGGCGATGGCAATGACGGTGATCGCGCTCAAAGCACAGCAGACAACACCGTCCCCCCAACGCCAGCCCCGTCCCCTGGGCCAGCGCCGCCATCGCATCCTGAGTCTCCATATGCGCCCGGAAAATCGGCTCCATCCGCTCTGGATGACCCGCCCGCACCGCGTCGCGGCCCGGTTTCGGAGTCCCCAGGCGCTGAAGATGGACGTAGCGGATCCCCACCTCATCCAACCCCGCCGCCAGTGCCCGCTTGGAAAATCCCGGCTTTCGCGACGCCGCCACCGCCCGCACGTCGATCAGCAGATCGACTTTCGCCGCTTGCAGGACCGAGAGCACGCCGCCAATCGTGCAACCTTCATACCCGACCGTCAGCAGCGCCGGCGGTTCCGCCATCAGCCGTGCGCCAGCCAATCTTCGATCAGCCGCCGCGCGATGCTGTCCGCCCGCGGCAGTTGAAAGCCGTGCTGGTCCGCGTCGCGCATCTGGTCCTTACTGAACCAGCGGGCGTCCGTCAGCTCCTCAGGGTCGATGGTGATGTCCTCCGTCAGCCCCTCCGCGTAAAAGCCGAGCATGATGTTCCCGGGGAAGGGCCAGGGCTGGCTGGAATGGTAATGGACATCGCCACAGGTGATGCCCACTTCCTCCAGCACCTCGCGGCGCACGGCTTCTTCCAGCGTTTCGCCAGGCTCCACGAAACCCGCCAGCGTCGAATACATGGCTGCCCGGTGGGCCGTCCGCGGGAAGCGCGTGGAATGACCCAGAATCGCCCGATCGCCCCGATGCACCAGCATGATGACGGCCGGATCGGTGCGCGGGAAATGCTGCGCCTCGCAAGCGATGCACTGCATCATGTGGCCCGAGGACTTGATCGCGCAGACCCCGCCGCACACACCGCAGAACCGGTGCCGCGCCCGCCAGTGCATCAGCCCGCGCGCATGCGCCAGGACCGAGGCCTCCGGCTTCGGCACGCCCCATCCCACCGAGCGTAGATCGACGAACACGCCCAGTGATTCCGGCAGCAGGGGCAGCGGGTCGTCGACGGCGCCGATATCGACCGCGAACACCGCTTTTTCTTGCAGCAAGCCCAAAAAAGCCCAGGGACCGTTACTCATACGTAATTTAGCGGCGATTTCGCCGGTGATGTAGACGGCTTCCGGCGCGCCCGCATCCATGCCTGTGACGAGGTTGCGGTTACGCCAAACCGGGACGAACAGGCTTTCCGGGTTATGCAACTGCTGCTCGATCCACGCGTGGTCCTCGCGCCGCGTGCCGATGCGGTCGAGCGGGGACATGGAATAAACGTTCGGGCGGCTGGCCAGGATCAGGGTCACGTTCTGCGCTCACTATTTGTCAGGGACGGGGAGTCCGACCGTGCCACGCACCGGCCCAGGGGGCAACCTGCGCCCCGCCTTTTGCTTCCTCGTCCCACCTTTCCGTTCGACCGGCGCGGGCCGCGACGTCCGGCCCGGCGATATCGGCCAGCCAGGTTGGAATCGCGGTCCAGTCTCCGGAGCCATGCCAATTATGGAACCCCACCGGAATTTCCTTGCATCCCTTTTGAGGAAGATCAAACTCGCCAATGTCAGTCGTGGCGATAGCGAAAAGCAATCGATCGTTACTGGTTAAAAAAACAGGGGAGTCAGGCGGATATGGGAACAACAACATCGGCCGTGCCGTGGTGGAAAGAACCCACGAAGGATCAGTGGTACGCCTATACAGCGGCCTGGCTTGGCTGGACCCTCGACGCGTTCGATTTCACCATCTTTCTGCTGATTATGGTGCCGATCGCGAAGGAATTCGACGTGGCGCTGACCGCCGTTACCGCGGTGTTCACCGTCACGCTGTGGCTACGCCTGGTCGGTGCGACGGCAGCGGGATGGATGGCGGACCGGATGGGACGCAAAACCCCGCTGATGATCTCCATCCTCTGGTACTCGATCTGCAATTTCATCGCCGGTTTCTCCCCAACCTTCGCCTTCCTGTTCTTCTTCCGCGCGATCCTGGGCATCGGCATGGGCGCGGAATGGCCGGCCGGCGCCGCGCTGGCAATGGAATCCTGGCCCACGCGGTCCCGCGGCTTCATGAGCGGCATCCTTCAGGGCTCCTGGGGCCTCGGGTTCGCGCTGTCGGCGCTGGCGTACGGGTTCCTGTACGACGCGATCGGCTGGCGAGGCTTGTTATGGATCGGCATCCTACCTGCCTTTGTCGTGATCTGGGTGCGGATTTACGTGAAGGAACCCGAAGTCTGGGTTGAAAATCAGCGCCAGCAAAAAGCCAACGCGACCCATGTCAGCACACCGTTGTTTTCGATCTTCAAACGCGGGTTGTTGTTCAATACGCTGACCGCGATCGTGTGGATGGCCGCTGCGTTTTGCGTTTATTATTCGATCTGGGCGCTGTTCTCGACCTATCTTCAGAAAGAACTGCACTGGACGCCATTGATGGTGGCCACACCGCTGTTCTGGGCCAATATCGTCGTCTTCGTCGGCAGCGGATTCTGGGGATACGTGGCGGACCGGTATGGACGGCGTTGGGCGATCATCGTACCGGCGCTGATCGCGATCCTGATCACACCGCTTTACCTCGTGACCACCGACCCCATGTGGATCATCGGCGGCTTCATCGTGCAGGGCATGTTCGGCGGATCGATCTACGGCCAAAATCCGAGCTATTTGTCAGAGCGTTTTCCGACGGAGGTTCGCGCGACCGCATCCGGTTTCGTTTATCATCAGGGCGCGATCTGGGGCGGCCTGGTGGCACCGGTGCTGACTTACTTCGCGGTGCAGATGAACATGGGCTTCGCGATGCCCATGCTGATCGGCACAAACGTGTTTCTGATCGTCGTGGCAATCGCGGTGTATCTGGGACCGGAGACCAAGGGCAAACATTTGGTCGCCGATTTGCAGGTTATCGAGGCGGCTGAGTTTCCGTAAACAGGATGGGCACTCGTCGCGATTCGGTTTGAATCGCGGCGCGTACCCGGTATGCCTCAGACGTCCAAATTCGCCACCTTCAACGCGTTGCCGACAATGAACTCCCGCCGCGGCTCCACCACATCCCCCATCAGCGTGCTGAACACCTGCGCCGCTTCTTCGGAATCCCCAATCTTAACCTGCAACATCGACCGGACGGCGGGGTCCAGTGTCGTCTCCCATAACTGATCCGGGTTCATTTCCCCCAGCCCTTTGAACCGCTGAATCGTCAACCCGCGGCGGCCCTGCGTCATAATCCGCTCGAACACCGTCGCCGGCCCAGACAGCTCGTGACTCTGCTGATCCAGCTTCAACACCGCCTTCGACCCGAACCGCGCCAGCAGCGCCTCCGCCCGTTCCGCCAGCCAATGCACCTCCGCACTGCGCAGCGCCACCGGCTCCAGACTGTGCTTCTCCACGACGCCACGCACCGTCCGCGACATCGTCAGCCCATGATCCGCGCTGACCACCCAGCCCCGTTCCGTCGGCAACGACACCGCGTTCAACCGCGAGGCCAGCAGCGGTGCGTTCGCCGTCGCCCGGGTCCGGTCCGTGGTCAGCACCCCCGCAACCGCCGCCTGTTCCAGCAGCATGACCGGAATGCCCGGCGCCAGGCGCCGCAAATGCAGAGTCGCCTCGCGCAACAACCGCACCTCGCGGCGCAGATCGTCGCCCTCGTAAACCCGCCCGTCGTCGTAACTTAACCGTCCGTTGGCCAAGGCCTTATCCAGCAGGAAGGTCTCCAGCCCGTCGTCGTCCTTGATGTACCGCTCCTCCTTGCCGCGGGTAGCCTTGTACAGCGGCGGCTGCGCGATGAACAAATGCCCGCGTTCGATCAATTCGCGCATCTGCCGGAAGAAGAACGTCAGTAACAACGTGCGGATATGCGATCCATCCACGTCCGCGTCGGTCATGATGACAATGCGATGATACCGTAACTTTCCGGCATCGAAACCACCCTGCTCCACCGGCCCCTGCCCGATTCCCGTGCCAAGCGCCGTGATCAGCGTGCCAATTTCCTGACTTCCGAGCATTCGGTCGAACCGCGCCCGCTCCACATTGAGGATTTTTCCCTTCAACGGCAGGATCGCCTGAAACTTTCTGTCGCGCCCCTGCTTCGCCGACCCGCCTGCGCTGTCGCCCTCGACCAGAAAAATCTCGCATTTCGCGGGATCGCGCTCCTGGCAATCCGCCAGCTTCCCGGGCAGCGTGGAAATATCCAGCACACCCTTCCGCCGCGTCAGTTCCCGCGCCTTGCGCGCCGCTTCCCGCGCCGCCGCCGCATCCATCACTTTCTGGATGATGCTCTTGGCTTCCCTCGGGTGGGTCTCGAACCAATGCGACACCGCATCCGCGACGGCCGCCTGCACCACCGGCGAGACCTCCGAACTGACCAGCTTGTCCTTCGTTTGCGAGGAAAACTTCGGATCCGGCACCTTCACCGACAGGACCGAGGTCATGCCTTCGCGCATGTCCTCCCCGACCAGCGCCAGGCTGTCCTTCTTCCCCATACCCTCGGCGTATTTCGACACGACCCGGGTCAGCGCCTGACGGAACCCGGCCAGATGCGTGCCGCCGTCGCGCTGCGGGATGTTATTGGTGAAGCACAACATCGTTTCATGAAAACTATCGTTCCACGACAACGCAAATTCCACCCTGATCCCCGCCTGTTCCGCCGGCGTCTTCAAACTGATCGGCGGCGCAACAACCGCCGTCTTCGACCGGTCCAGCCACTCCACGAAGGCGACCAGACCGCCCTCGTAATACATGACGCTTTCCACCGCGGGCGTATGCCGCTCGTCGCGCAGCACCACGGTCATACCGGAATTCAGAAACGCCAGTTCCCGCAAACGCCGCTCCAGCACCGGATACTCGAACTCCGTCCGCGTGAACGTCCCCGGACTTGGCTTGAACGTCACCTCGGTGCCGTTGCCCCGCTCCGTCGCGGGTCCCACGACCGTCAGAGGCTCCACGGTGTCGCCATGCCTGAACCGGATCACGTGTTCCAGGCCAGAGCGCCAGATGCGCACCTCCATCCGCTCCGACAACGCGTTCACTACGGCGGCGCCGACGCCATGCAACCCGCCTGACACTTTATAAGAGTTCTGGTTGAATTTCCCGCCGGCATGCAATCGAGTCAAAACGACCTCCGCTGCCGAAATCCCCTCTTCGTGGTGGATGTCGGTTGGGATGCCCCGCCCGTCGTCGCGCACCGTGACGCTGCCATCGCCATTCAGAGTCAATTCGACCCTCGTCGCGAACCCCGCCTGGACCTCGTCCACCGCGTTGTCGATGATCTCGAACGCCATGTGATGCAGCCCGGACCCGTCATCCGTATCCCCGATATACATCCCGGGCCGGCGGCGCACCGCGTCCAGCCCCCTCAGAACGGAAATCGACGCGGCATCGTAAGCCTCCTCGCCGTTCTCAGGCGGGGAATCGGAGGGTGTTCCAGCGTTGTCTGACATGCCGGCGGAGGACTCCTGGTGGGTTTTTTGTACTATATACTCTTATCACACCCCCCCGCCGGAGGACAGAGCCGCCCCTCCCGCGAACCCTTTTTCCGCCAACAGCGTCCCGCCCTCGGTCCGCCACGCTTCCGCGTCGTCCGCCAGCGGCAGAAAAATCTCCACATCGGTGCCGGTCATGAATACCTGCGCGGGCGACTCGCGCAGCGCCCGGAACAGCGCCAGCCGCCGCGCCGCATCCAGATGCACCGCCGGTTCGTCCAACAGCAGCAACGGCGCGAACCCGCGTGCCTCCGCGATCGACCGCGCATGGCTCAGGATCACCCCGATAAGCAGCGTCTTCTGCTGGCCCGTGCTGGCCATCCCGGCCGGCGTGCCGGTGCGCCGGTCGATCAGCGCCATGTCCGACCGATGCGTCCCAACCAGCGCCGCCCCCGCCGCCGAGTCGCGCCCCCGATTGCCCGCCAGAACCGCCCGAAGCCAATCCTCCACCTCCAGCGCAGGCGAGACCGCCATCCGGTCCGCGATCGGGCACAACAGGTCGATCCGCGCCGCCGGAAACGCTTCCGGCAAGCCCCCCTGGTCTGGCATGTCGTTCAACCGCCGCGTCAACGCGATCCGGGCGGCCGTGGCGGCGACACCGTGCCGCGCCATCGCATCCTCCAGCCCAGAAAGCCAGGCCGGCTCCGCGCGACCCTCGGCCAACAGACGATTGCGTTGGCTCATCGCCGCGTCATGCGCCGCCACCTCCCGCGCGTGACCCGCCTCCAGCGCCCACACGAGCCGGTCGAGAAATCGCCGCCGTCCCGAGGCCCCCTCCTGAAACAGCCGGTCCATCTGCGGCGTCAGCCACACCGCTGCCGCCCGCCGCCCAATCTCCGCCTGGTTGCGCGGCGCCGCGCCATCCAGCCGGAACACCCGCCGGTCGGACGGACCGTCCGGCGCGGTTCCGGTCCCGATCTCCGCCGCGCCCAGTACTGTCGAAAACCGGCCCGCGACCGCCCATTGACCCGATCCGTCGCGGCGCGGCAGCTCCGCCCCCCGCGCGCCCCGCAACCCCCGGCCTGGTATCAGAAACGAGATCGCCTCCAATAAATTGGTCTTCCCCGATCCGTTCGGCCCAAACAACACCGCGACACGCGCCCGCGGACGCCAGGTCAGCGTCGCGTAACTACGAAAATCGGTCAGGTCGAGGCGATGCAGACGGAGCACATCCCGAACATGGCAGTCCGCCCAGGCGCCGCAAAGACCCGCCCGCGGCGGGCACAGCGGATTGCCATGGTGTGGACAACTCGATTGGGAAACATAAGCATTACAGTAACTTTCGAGCATTCGTCGCCACGGAGATTGATGTACGAGCAACGATGGATCGCCCGCCCTTGATGCGCCGCAATATCGCCGTGCCACAATTGAAGTCTTGCACCCTCGGGATTGAAGCTCTATTTGCGAATAATGCGAACGAGACGCCCCATGATGGGACGCCATCGGATGCGTTCACTTCCTTGGTCATGCGCCATACTGATGGCGATCGGCCTTGGCGCCCCAGCATGGGCGAGGAACGCGGATGACCCGGTCAATCAGACCGCCATGGCGATCCCCCGTATCGGCTTGCCCGGCGCCCGCGCCGTCGCTTTGCCTCAACCTCTCTCACAGGGAGATGCCGCCAAAATCCGGCGGATCTTTGCCCTTCAACGCGACGCCGCCATCACCGAAGCCACGCGGGAAATGGAGACGCTGGAAAGCGATATCCTACGCGGCCCGATCCTCGCCGACCGCTATCTGAACACCGCCTATATCGCCACGACACCGGAACTGACGTCCTGGTTGGCGCGCTTCGGCGATCAACCCGACGCGCCCGCAGTGCGCGGGCTGCTGGATGCGCAGACGCACCGCCCAGGATCGCCCGCCATCGCGGCGCCGGTGCCCCCCGCCAAACCCGGACAAAAGCCGGCCGCAGCAACGGTCGCGCCCGCCCGTTTGCTGCTTTCGCAAAACAACGACCGGGCCGCCGTGGACGCCGCCCAACCGCTACTGGCTGGGCCAGTCCCTGCGCCCGCCTCCGCCGACAATCTCTTCGCCGGCGGCGTCGCCGCCTGGCGTCTGGGCGATCTCGCCGTGGCGAAACCGCTGTTCGAAACCGCCTGGCGCGCCGCCGGAACCCCCTCCCTCCGCGCCGCCACCGCCTTCTGGTCTGCCCGCGTCGCCGAACGCGCCCGGGATCGCGCCACCCGAATCTTCTGGCTACGCCGCGCCGCACGGGAAACCGAGACCTTCTACGGCCCCATCGCCCGCCGCGCGCTCAACCCAACCCTTTCCTGCCTACCGCTCCCCACCTCGAACAAACCCGTCGTCGCCAACGCCGACGTCGAGGCCCTGATGGCAACGAACCCCGGACGCCGCGGCTTCGCCCTGTTACAGGCCGGCGAACGCGCCCGCGCCGAAGCCGAACTCCGCGTGCTGTGGCACGATTCCGGATCCCAGCCCGCCCTTGGCCGTTCCCTGGTCCTGGTCGCCAAAGCTGCCGGCCTGACTCAGTTCGCCGACTCCCTCCGTGAAGAAACCGACGCCATCGAAACCGCCCTGGGTAAATTCGAGTTGCCGTTGCTCCGGCCCGCCGGCGGATTCCGCATGGACCCCGCCTTCGTCTACGCGGTCGTACGCCATGAATCGAATTTCCAGCCGCTGGCGATCTCCCCCGTCGGCGCCCGCGGACTGATGCAGGTGATGCCCGCCACCGCCGTCGGCATGGGCGGCATCGGCGAGGGCCAGGCCGACCGCCTGAACGATCCCGCCACCAACCTCGCCATCGGGCAGAAATACTTGATCCAGCTTGGCGATCACCCGCTGGTCGGAGACGACCTGCTGAAACTCATCGCCGCCTACGGCCAAGGCCCCACCGGCATGAACAACTGGGCCGCCGCCATCCGCCACAACGGCGACCCCTTTGTGTTCCTGGAGGCCATGCCAAGCGCCTTCATGCGCCAGTTCATCGTCGATGTGCTGATCTATCAGTGGCAATACGCCGCCGCGTTGCGACTGCGCGCCTCGAGCCTGGACGACATGGCCGCCGGCATTTACCCGCGCTTCGCCCCAATCAAAGCCGTCCCGGGCGGCATGCGCGCGCGCCCAGAAGTCTGCCCGATCGCGCCCCCGCTCAAAGGCTGACTCCCGTCCTTGGCGGCCACCGCGGACCGCGCGTAGATTGCCAGGGACAAGATGGGAAGCGCCAACATGAACCTGAAAGACAAAGTCGCCGTCGTGACCGGCGCCAGCGGCGCGATCGGTGCCGCCACGGCTCGTCTCCTCGCCGAAGCCGGCGCCCGCGTGATCGCCGGTTACAACTCCAATCCCGCGGCGGCTGAAAAACTCGTCGCCGCGTTGGCTGGCTCGGGCCACCGCGCGATGCGCATCCCGGCCCTGGAAACCAGCGTCATTCGAGAGGTCGCGGCGACCGTCGAACGCGATTTCGGCCGCTGCGACGTCCTGGTGAACTCTGCCGGATTCACCCGCATGGTACCGCACCAGGACCTGGAAGCGCTCGACGACGACCTGATCGACGCGATCTTTGCCGCCAATGTCCGCGGCCCCTTCGCCATGGTCCGTGCCTTCGCGCCGCTGATGAAAAAATCCGGCGACGCCGCGATCGTCAACATCTCCTCGATCGCCGCAGTGACCGGAACCGGCAGCAACATCGCCTACGGCGCCTCCAAGGCCGCCCTCGACACCATGTCCCTCTCTTTCGCCCGCATTTTGGGGCCGGAGATCCGGGTCTTTACCGTCTCCCCCGCCGCCGTGGACACCGCCTTCGTCCCGGGGCGCACCACCGCGATGGTGGAGAAAGTCGCCGCCTCCACGCCGCTGAAACGCGTCGTCGTGGCGGAGGAAGTCGCCGCGGCAGTTCTCGCCGCAATTGTGCACCTCACCTCCAGCACCGGGATCGTCATCCCCGTGGACGGCGGCAAACTGGTCGGCTGATGCTCATGGCCGTTATCCCGCCGGTCATCAGTCCCCAGACTCTCGTTTTCCCCCTCACCTCCGTTGTCCCCGAAAACCGTAACCGCGGCCCCCGCCGTCACAGCGCGGGCCCGGTCAAAGTGTCGGTCAGGACCAGAGCCTCCGCTGTCCGCAGCAGAGCCGCGGCGCCATCCAGCCCCCGGTCCTCCTCCCACGTCTTCAACCGGTCGACGATTTCATACAACGCCTTCAACAGCGCCACCGCGGCGATATACCCATCCCTTGGCGCCGTTGGGGTAAGTCCGATCCAATTGTCGATCCGCTCATGTGCGAACCGCACCAGATCCGGCTGCCCGCCATCGGCCACCCGGACCCGATCCAACCGTCCCGTGTAACGGTTTGTCCGCTCGATGAATCCCGCGACATCCGGATGCGACAAGTGATGGATACAAACCCCGCTTTCCAACGGAATGGCCACGATGTCGCCGGATTTCAAAATCGTCCCGCCATGCACAGTCGGCGCGAACTCGACGGCCCCCCGCCGGAACATCCGAGGATGCGCCTCCGGCCAATAACAGGCTTGTTCGTCATGCACGCCCAGGATGTAATGGCGCAACGGAATCGCGTGGATGGCGGCCTCTGGGCGATCCAGCCCATACCGCAGATACGGCCCGGTTTCCGGCGACAGCACTTCGTCGTCGTCCAGGAACAACACCCGCTCGTGCCGGCACAGGGACAGGGCGAATGCCCGCGTTTCCTCCACCGTCGGCGACCACGGCACGATTTCCACCCGATCGGCGAACCGCGCGGCCACCTCCGCCGATCCATCGGTCGAAGACTTGTCCACCACGATCACCTCGTCCGCGAAGGACACAGCCCGCAAACACGCTTCCAGCAACGGCGCGCGATTATGGCTGATAACGAAGGCGCTGAGTTTTTCCCGCATGGCGATCCGGTTCCCAAAACACCGGAACTTTACCCCGCGCAGGTTAACAACTCCCTGCCAGCCGATCCGCTATCGCAGCAAATACCGCCACAGCCTTGGCAGATATTGGCGAAGAAAATGCCGCGCCGAGCCACCGATCCGGTCCAAATCCCGCGTCGCCTGCGCCAGCACCGCCCGCGTATGCGTCAACGTTTCGTTCGCCGCCCGCGCCTCGGCCTCCGCCCGCTCCGCCGTTCGCCGCGCCACCGCTTCCGCGCGCTCCGCCACCCGCGCCTCCGCCTCCGCCAGCTCCGCCGCCTGACGCGCGCGTTCCAGCTCCGCCTGCAGGTCGGAGGACCGGATGTTGTCGATATCGCCGCGTTCCACCAGCAAGCTGAACGGCGCCACTGGCGGCGCGACGTTGGACGCGATGGCAATCAAATACGGCGCCCGCGGCAGTAACGTGTCGGACGAAAACCCGTTGTCACCGTCGCGTTCGAAGACAACCGGCGCAACCGAGGCGGTCTCTTCCGGGATCAACACAGAGGCCAGGATCGGCCGCTGCCGGACCAGCGAAACAAAGGCAAAATGACCGTGCAACAGGTCCAGAAATTCCGCACGATCGAACTCGCGCACGTGATAGGGGTTCGGTTCCGTGCCCGGCGGGCTGTAAATGTCGCGATCCGGCGTGCTGACGATGAAACACCCATCGGCACGCAGCACACGCCGTATCTCCGCCACAAACTCATCCTGCCGGTCGAAATGCTCGATCGTCTCGAACGACGTCGCCACATCGACTGAGGCGTCCGCCAGCGGCAGCATTCGCGCGTCGCCCTGAACAAAGCGTAGATTGTCGCGCGGGAAATTCGCTGCCGCATTGCGCGCCGTCGCCCCGGAATATTCGACACCGGTCACGCGCCGCGCCACTTGCGCCAGATGCGCCGCGCCGTATCCCTCGCCGCTCGCGACATCCAGCACGTCGCGATCGCGGCACAAGGTCCGCGCAAACAAATAGCGGTGGTAATGCTCGATCTCCACCTGCCCGTGGATATCGGCGGTCAGCCGTTCCCCGGTGAACGGCTCGGGGAAGGCCGCGGCCTCCCGCGGAAAGGTCTCACGCATCAGGTGCTACAAGCCCTCAGTGGTTGATCGCGCCATAGGGGCATTACACGCTATACGTGTTCCCGCGCTAGTTCAAACGTCCCCGCAAGGCACCCGCAACGGCCCTGGCCTCCCGCGCCGCCTCGCCCTCGGGAACCAACGCAAGGAACCGGTCGAAGCACCGCAAAGCCGCGCCGATCCGGTCCAGCTTCTGGTTCAGCATCGCCGCCTGCTGCCACAACCCGGCGTGATCCGGCGCAATCCGCAGCATATCTTCCCCGCAGGCGAGCGCGCCTTCCACGTCGTTGCCCGACAACCGCCGCGTGAGGATATTGTTCTGTAACCGCAGCAACACCCGCCGCGCGCTCATCGGCCGCAGCAATCCTGGGCGTAGTTCCGCGTCCGGCCCTTCCACCCGCTTCAAAAGCGCGCGCAGGTCCTTGCTGGAAAGCGGCGTGCCGCCATGGAAGACATCCAGGATGGATTGCCCGCCCGGTCCAGGCATCGCAATCAGAAAATGCGCCGGAAAATCGACCCCATGCGCGGCCCATCCCGCCGCATGCGCCGCGTGCAGCCACAAAACGCCAAGCGCCACCGGCAGCCCCCGGCGCCGCTCGATCACCCGCATCAGATTGGCGTTGGCGAGGTCCTCGTACGTCTGACTGTCCCCGCGATACCCGTACCGACCGCCAAGAATGCCTGAAAGACCGACCGCGCGCTCCGCCAGGTTCGTCTCGTCAATTGTCTCCGCCAACGCCGTCGCGGCCCGCGCGAGTTCGGAAAGATGCGCCCGGGCCGCGCCCCAATCGGCCCCGGGCGCGTCAATCCGCGCGAACTGCAACGCGGCGTCGCCAACGTCGATTTCCATGTCCGGGAGAGTCCCGATCGCGTCGAGCGCCTCCCTGGGATCGGACATCGGCTTCTGCTCCTTACTCGGCCGCGGCTTCCGGAAGATAGAGTTCTTGCCCCTTCGCAATGAACTCGTCCTTCTTCGCTTCCATGCCGATCATCCGTTCCGCCTCGGCCCGCAGATCCTGCGTGATTTTCATCGAGCAGAATTTCGGACCGCACATGGAACAGAAATGCGCGACCTTGTGCGCTTCCTTCGGCAAGGTCTGGTCGTGGAATTTCCGGGCTGTGTCGGGGTCGAGGCCCAGGTTGAACTGGTCTTCCCAGCGGAATTCGAAGCGGGCACGGCTGACCGCGTCGTCGCGCAGCTTCGCGGCCGGATGCCCCTTGGCCAGATCGGCCGCGTGCGCCGCGATGCGATAGGTGATCACGCCCGTCTTCACGTCGTCGCGATCCGGCAGACCCAGATGTTCCTTCGGCGTCACGTAGCAAAGCATCGCCGTGCCGTACCAACCGATCATCGCCGCGCCGATGGCCGACGTGATGTGATCGTAGCCCGGCGCGATATCGGTGGTCAGCGGGCCAAGCGTATAGAACGGGGCTTCGCCGCATTCTTTCAACTGCTTGTCCATGTTGATCTTGATCTTGTGCATCGGCACGTGGCCAGGGCCTTCGATCATGACCTGACAGCCTTTCTCCCACGCCACTTTGGTCAATTCGCCAAGGGTTTCGAGTTCCCCAAACTGCGCCGCGTCGTTGGCGTCCGCGTTCGATCCCGGCCGCAGGCCGTCGCCCAGAGAGAACGAAACGTCATATTTCCGCATGATGTCGCAAATCTCGTCGAAGCGTTCGTACAGGAACGATTCTTTGTGATGCGACAGGCACCACCGCGCCATGATCGACCCGCCGCGCGACACGATCCCCGTTACCCGCTTCGCCGTCAGCGGCACGTATTTCAGTCTCACTCCGGCATGAATGGTGAAATAATCGACGCCCTGCTCCGCCTGCTCGATCAGCGTGTCCTTGAACACCTCCCAGGTGAGCGACGCGGGATCGCCATCGACCTTTTCCAGCGCCTGATAGATCGGCACGGTTCCGATCGGCACGGGCGAGTTCCGCATAATCCAGCCGCGGATGTTATGAATGTTCCGCCCCGTGGACAGATCCATCACGGTGTCGGCGCCCCACCGGGTCGACCACACCAGTTTTTCCACCTCTTCCGCGACGCCCGAGGTCACCGCGGAATTGCCGATATTGGCGTTAATTTTGACCAGGAAGTTGCGGCCAATGATGACCGGCTCCAGTTCAGGGTGATTGATGTTCGCCGGAATGATCGCGCGGCCCCGGGCGATTTCCGACCGGACAAATTCCGGCGTGATGAAGGCCGGGAGTTCGGCACCAAAGCTTTCGCCGTCGGCGACGCGTTCTTCCGCGCCGGCGATCATCGACGTGCGGCCCATATTCTCGCGATGGGCGACGTAGATCATCTCTTCGGTCACGATGCCCGCGCGCGCGAACTCGTACTGCGTCACCATCTTTCCCGTTTTGCCACCATACACGGCCAACTCCGCCGGACAGGCAGGCACCAGCTTATCGTCGCCGATGTTGCCATTGTCCTCCGGCTTCACCGCGCGCGGCGCGATCCGGTCGAAGCCACGCTTCGCCAGCCATTCCGCGCGGATCGGCGGCAGACCGGCTTCCAGATCGATCTGGACCCCCGTATCGGTGTACGGACCCGAGCAATCGTAGGCGCGATACGGCTCTTCCCGCGCCGATGGATCGAGCGGAATTTCCCGGAACGGCACCCTTATATCGGGCCGGCCTTCGGGCGACGTGTAAATTTTGTGGGAGCCGACGATCGGGCCGGTCGTAACGGCACTCGGGCGGGCGGCGGACTTGGACTGGACCGTCATTGGGCATCTCCTCATCGTCGCATCGGGACGCCGGACAGAAGAAGAGTGCCTGAAGTAGCTCCCGTCCCTCCGCCGGCATGATCCGGTTCAGGTACAAGGGTTTCCGCGCCGCCGGTTGGTTCCGGTCTCGCGGCCTCTCAGCCCCATCGGCGGGGCTCCCCTCGGTAAGCAGGAATGTTGGCGCGGTTGGGGGAGGAAGTCAAACGGGGGCCGTCGCGCGGGTGTCGATCACAACGCCCCCATGGGTCAAACCCGCCATCCCCGCTCCATTTGTGACGGCCCCGGCACCTGCCTCGACCCGCATCGACACCCAAACAATCCCGCCATGCGTCCGCGCCGGTTGACGAACGCCAATCCCCACCGGCATCGTCGCCCAAAGCCAGACCGAGGACCGAGACGCATGGCGCTCAGCCGCACGACCCGCGTGAACCTGCTTATTTCCAACGGGCACTTTCTGTCGCATTTCTATGTCCTGACCCTGCCCACCATGTTTCTGACCTGGCGAGACGCGTTCCAGGTCAGTTTCGCGCAACTCGGCATGACTCTTGCGATGATGTCGGCCATGACGGCGATCTTGCAGACCCCCGTCGGATTCCTCGTGGATAAATACGGCGCCCGCCTGTTCCTCGTCGGCGGCACGCTGCTAATGTCGCTGTCCATCGCCGGCATGTCGCTCACCACCGAGTTTTGGCAAATCCAGGTTCTGGCGGTCATGTCCGGTATCGGCAACTCCGTCGTCCACCCCGCCGATTACGCGATCCTGTCCGGCTCGATCGACAAGGAACGCATGGGCCGCTCCTTCGCCATGCACACCTTCAGCGGCAACCTTGGCTTCGCCACCGGCGCGCCCGCAACCGCCTTCCTTATGGCTGCCATCGGCTGGCGCGGCGCGCTCGCCACCGTCGGCCTCCTGGGCGTCCCCGTCGTCATCTCGATCCTTCTGCAAAGCGCGATCCTGAAAGACCAGGTTCGCGCCATCCCCAAAGCCGGAGCCGCCATCCTGTCAGGCCGCGAGTTGCTGCTGAACCGCACCATGATCCTGTTCTTTATGTTCTTCCTGTTCGGCGCCATGGCCGGCGGCGCGATGCAGGCCTGGCTCGTTACCATCCTGCACACCGTCAAAGGCATCGAACTGACCCTCGCCGCCACCGCGCTCACCGCCTACATGGTCGGCTCCACCCTGGGTGTGCTCGTGGGCGGCTGGTACGCGGACCGTTACCGCGACCATATCCTGCCCTTCGTGACCGGCCTGGTGTGCCTGTCGGCGACCATGATGATCGCGATCGACTGGGTGGACATGCCAGGCCTCGCGATCGTGCCGGTCACCTTCATCGCCGGACTTTCGCTTGGCGCCTCCCGCACCCCGCGCGACGTCCTGCTGAAGGACGCCGCCCCGCCCGGACAGATCGGTAAGGTGTTTGGCTTCGTCAGTTCCGGCCTGCCATTGGGCTCCGCGCTGACGCCCATTCCGTTCGGCTTCCTGATCGACAAAGGTTACCCGCAGATGGTGCTGATGCTCGCTGCGGGCATCCTGTTCCTCAGCCTGCTGTGCGGCGGTTCGGCGAAAGCGTCGTCCCGCGCGACACAGGTGGCGATCCCGGCGGAGTGAATTTCTACGGGACGCAACGGCGCGGGCGAAGCGACGCCTCCGTTTCACGGAAACTTTTCGACGGTGGGCGCCAGCCAATCCTCAACCACCGTGGATTTGCGACAACCGTAAATATCACCACCGGGTTCGAATCCCCCGGCGGCGCCAAACAAACATACAAAATTCCGGCTGCCTCGTTGCGGATCAGTCCGGTTTCGCGGGCGATATATAACCCAGGCCGATCGCCTTGATCTGCAATGCGATGTATTTCGAATAGATCCGGCTTTGGGTCAGCCCGCCCCCCATGAACCACAATCCCTTCTGAGCAGTCCGCTTCCACATGTTCGACATTTCGCCAACGCCGTCGATGCCCCAGACCTGACCCACGCGATCAGCGATCTCATCGCCCAACAGCCGCCGCACCATCTCCTGCTGCGTATGATAACCCGTCGCCAGCACAAGCAGATCGGCCTTTCGAACCGTCCCATCCTTCAGCAAAACACCGTCTGGCACGAAACGCTCGATCTTATCGAATTGCAGCAACCCGACCTCGCCATCGATCAGCAACTGGGCGCAACCCGCGTCGAGGTAATACCCGCCGCAGCGGCGCCGGTATTTCATTTGATGCCCGGTGTCGTCCTCGCCAATGTCCCATTTGTAACCAATGGATCGCAGCCCTTCGATCATGGCTTTGTCGGCTTCCACCATCCGCTTCACCCCGGCCTGATAGCCGCGGATCATCAAAGGATAGGTCGTGGCCGTGCCAATCAAATCGCAGTCCTCCAGCGGCGGGCCTTCCTCGTACAGCGCGTAATTCATCTTGGCGCTGGGTTCGATGCTGACGACGGTGGTTGAGCCGCGCTGGATAATCGCGGTGTCCACGCCATGGCTGTGCAGGTCCTGCGCCACATCGTGCCCGGAGTTTCCTGTCCCCAGCACCAGGGCTTTCTTGCCAGACCAGGGGGCACCGCTTTTGAACCCGTGGGAGTGAAACATGTCGCCGGCGAAATCTTTAAGCCCGGGCAGGTCAGGCATATGGGCGATGCCGTTGGTGCCATTGGACAGGATGATATGCCGCGGGTGCATGATCCGCTCGGTCCCATCGCCACGGCGCAGGCGGGCGGTCCAACGCCCCTTGGCCTCGTCGTAGGTGCCGCCGATGAATTCCGTGCTCGACCAGCAATTGAGCTCCATCGCGTCCGCATACATTTCCAGCCAGCCCCCCAACATATCCTTGGGGATGTATTTCGGCCAGGTCGGCGGAAACGGCATATACGGCAGGTGATTGACCTGGGTCTGATTATGCAGCGCCAAGGAATGGTAACGCACCCGCCAGTTGTCGCCGATCCGCGGATATTTATCGACCACCAGCGTATCGATTTCCAACTGCCCCAGACAGGCCGCGACAGCGAGCCCATTCTGCCCGCCGCCGACGACCAGAACCTCGGGATCGCGATCCGCGAACGCGCGCGCCTTATCGCGCTGCTCCAACCAGTTCAGCCCGCCGAAATTCCGCGAATACGCGTCGCCACTGGGCCGGCGAACACCCGTATGCTCCTCGTGGCCTTTCAACTCGTCGAGGGAGGTCATCAAAACCCACGCCTGACCGGGTGTCGCGGTTGGCAGGCGGACCACGCCGAAGCCGCGGCCGGTTTCGGTTTCAAAGCGGAAAATAGCCTCGTACACCTCGATGCCGAGGCGTCTTACAACGCGCGGCGGCGTGCGGTTCTCCGCCAGAGAGAACCCATGCGCGCGCGTCGATTTCTGCGCCGTGGCCAGAACATGCGCGATCGCCGTTGCGCCTTCCGCGGGCCGGATCGTCCACGTGAACGCCAGCATATCGCGATAATGGCATTCCTGGGCGAACACCGCCGCGATCCCCGCCGGATCGCCCGCGGTCAACGCGGTTTCGAACCGGCCCAGCCATTGCGCGGCCGCGTCGCGAGCCCGCGCGGCGGGCAGTTTTTCCATCGTCAGTGTGGCGGCATCGTTCATCGGCGCTGGCCTCGGTTCGGGGTGTCGCGAAAAATCGTTGGCCGGATTGAGCGTGTTTCAGGCGCAGGCGCAAGAGCGGCGAATCGTACGAGGCCCCTTACGCCGGCGCCGCCTCGAATACATAAGGCGCCAGCGACTCCTGCGCTTCCATGCGGATTTCATGCCATTTCCGCGGCCCGCCGTAATAAGCGAGGCTGCCTGGTTCCGCGTTCCCGTCGCCGTTGTAATAGGACAGGCAATCCCGCAGCGGACGCGACCGGATATCCGCTTCGCGGCAATGCTCGGCATAGGCGGCCTCTGACTCTTTCGCGATATCGACGATGCAGTTGCCGCGTTCGCGCGATGTTTGCAACAGCCAGGCCACATAGTCCGTTTGCCCCTCCATCGTGCGGGTGAAGTTGAACTGCCCGCCACCGCTTTGCGGGCCCGACATGATGAACAGGTTGGGAAATCCGTGGCTGTGCAGGCCAAGGAATGTTTTGACGCCTTCGTCGCCCCATTTTCCGCGCAACGACCGTCCGTCGCGGCCGACGATCATGTTAAAGGAACCCGCGCCCATCCATTGAAAGCCGGTCGCATAGATCAGCACATCCACCGGATATTCGACGCCGTTGTGGACCACGCCGCGTTCGTTGATTTTGGCGACCCCGATGGGGGCAGTGTCGATCAGCTTGACATGCGGCAAGTTGAAGGACGGCAGAAATTCGTCGTGAAAAGTCGGCCGCTTGCAGCCATAGGCATAATATGGCTTCAACGCCGCCGCGGTTTTCGGGTCCTTAACGATCGCGTCCACCCGCGCGCGAATTTGTTCCATGATTCGGAAGTTGGTGTTCAACTGAGCCCGCATCAATTCTTCCGGCGACAGTTCCCGATCGTATATCCGACGTTCCCGAACGGTCTCGACCTTACCGGACAGATAGTCGTCATTGCCCTTCAGCGCAGTGCGGCCCGACGAAATCAGCGCGAGTCTTTCCCGCCGCTTTTTAGCCCAGTTCGGTTCTTGCGACCAGGCATCGATTTCCGCCTGGGTTGTCATGCGTTGATCGCGCACATCGATGGTGGAGGGCGTCCGTTGGAAAACGAACAATTCCTTCACGACCTTGGCGATTTCCGGAATCACCTGCACCGCGCTCGCGCCGGTCCCGATGATACCGACGCGTTTTCCCGCGAGATCGACGTGATAATTCCAGCGGGAGGTATGGAACGCCTCGCCCTTAAAGGTTTCCATGCCCTCGATCCGCGCCAGCTTCGGTGTGGTCAGGGAGCCGTTGGCGAGCACGACGTAACGCGCGCGCATTTTGTCGCCGCGGCTGGTGGACACGGTCCAACGCCCGGTGGCCTGATCCCATTCGGTCCGCTCCACCGTCGTGTGAAACAGGCAACGATCGTAGAAGCCAAATTTTTCCGCCATGAGCTGGCAGTATTCGAGAATTTCGAACCCAGAGGCGAATTTCATCGTTGGGAAATATCCGATCTCCTCCAGCAGCGGCAGATAACTGTATGATTCGACGTCGCAGGCGATGCCGGGATAACGGTTCCAGTACCATGTGCCGCCGACGTCGCCGCCCTTTTCGCAGACGCGCACGTCGTTGAAGCCCGCCTGACGCAGCTTGTACCAAAGGATCAGCGCGGCGAAACCGGCGCCAATGATCACGATTTCGCAGTCGTCGGTCAGCGCGTCCCGCTCGATCGGCGGCGCCGAATACACGTCTTCCAGATAACGCGCGAATTCGCCTTCCATGGCGATGTAATCCGCCGCGCCTTGGCGGGCTTCCTTATAGGCGCGATATTTCGCCTGCTCCTCGGCGTCGAACACCGCCCCGGCCGGCGGCGGCGGCAGTGTCGTCAAGGTTTCGTCCGCGATCGGCGAGTAGCCCTTGCCCGCGATCTTCTCGGAGGCCTTCGCGGCGCGTGTGTTGAAGGCCTTGAGGCCCGTGGTTTCGTCGATTCGGATGGAAGCTGTCATTTCCGTGCACTCTTTTGGTCGCGCCGGAAACATGCCGGCCGGTTGGATCGAAAAGGTGCCACGGCTTCCCGCACACGGCAATCTCGACGCAGTTTACGCGGGAATATCACCTGCGAGCTGAACCCGGCGCATCGTGCGATGGAACGGTCCCGTATCGTTCAGCGCAGCGTGCTGGGTGCAACGATTATCCCAGAACGCCACCGATCCGGGCGCCCAGTGGAACCGGCAGGTGAATTCGGGGCGGTGGCTGTGATCGTAAAGATACGCCGCCAGCCCGTCGCTTTCCTCCTGCGTCATACCGTCGAAATGCGACATCAACGGACGCACGACATAAAGCGCCTTGCGGCCGGTTTCCGGATGCGTGCGCACAACCGGATGCACGCCCTCGGAGGAACGGAACGCCGCGTCCTCCCGCGATTTGGTGGCACTTTGCGCGTTGCGTCCGGCCTGCGCCCCGGCGATGCGGCTGTCGTTGTAAACCGTCCGCAACCCTTTCAGCAGCCCGCGCATGGCCGGGGACAGCGTGTCGTAAGCGAGGTATTGGTGGCGAACAGCGTATCCCCGCCATACGGCGGCACCTGTTCGCCATACAGCATCGACGCCATGGGGGGCGCGCGGCAGGCTGGCGTGTCGGAATGCCAGTCCTCGCCAACGATCCGCGTGTCGCCGGGGGCGCGGCGGATGACAACGATGTCCGGGTCGTCCTCGGGCAGGAAGTAGGGGTGGCGGAAAAACGCGCCGAAATTGCCCGCGAAGGCTTTCAGGCGAGCGTTGTCCAGTTCTTGATCGCGGAAGAAAATCACGCCGTGTTCCAGCAGTAAGGCGCGGATCGCGGCGATGGTTTCGCGCGATTGCGGACGCGCCAGATCGATCCCCTGGATTTCCGCGCCCAGGGCACCGGCGATACGGTCGACCTGGAGATTCAAACCCGCCATGCCTGCTTCCCCATGCCCAACACGCGGATGCTGATAACGGCGGGGAGGCCTGTCAAGCGATTGCCCCAAACCCGGCCGCTGGACTCGGCCGGATCGCATATCGGGAGATGGCATTTACAAACAGACTGGCGCCAAAGTCACGCGCCACCTGCCGCCGATGCCCATAAGGCAGGATTTTTGGCGAACGAACCGTCACGCCAGCCGACCCGTTCGATGTCGGCGGGAACCGGCGCCAGCACTGGGCGCGGGTCACTCGCCCCACGCCCCTCATCCTACGGTCAGGGGCGCCGCGTTCCTTGCTCGATCGTCGTCGTGGTTGTGGTTTCCATCGGGCGAGGCGTCGTCGTCGTCGTCTGCTCGGACGTGGTGGTCCGGGTATAGGGCGCGGGTCCGCATCCGGACAACATCGCGGTGCCGGCAATCAGTGCCGCGACGCCCAACAGCCGGAAAATACGTGGTTCGACGAGGATCATTGTTTATTACTCCGAAACATTTATAAACCGCCCGGCGAACGAAACGCCGGACGGCCGCATGCGGCAACCCGCTTAACGCGTGTTGGTTGTCGTCTCGCTCGATTTCCGGGTCGTCGTCGAAGCCGCCCCCGGCGTGACCACGGTGTCGGTTGTGGTGGTCGTCTCAGTGCTGACCGCCGCCGCCCCGGACGGCGCCACCCGGCGATGGGAGGCATAACGCGCATGGCGGCGCTGGACACGCGGGCGCGACTGAACCTCTTCCTTCGTCACGACGACCGTGGACACTGTCGGAGGCGGCGCCGGCGCGGTGACCGTCTGCTCGCTGCTGGTTGTGCGGGTCACGGTTTCCGGCCCGCATCCGGCCAGGCCAAGGGTAACAACGGCCACGGCCAACCCGGCCGCGAGTCCAGATCTCAACTTTACTTCGATCATAATATTATTCCTGAATGTTGACGCGACATGCGCCGTTTTTCTCGATCAACGAACCGTCGTGGTTTCCGTCGATTTCCGTGTGGATATCGAGTCGCCGGACGGCGTGATCATGGTACCTGTTGTCGTGGTCGTACTTGTATCGACGGTCACGCCATTGGCATCCGTCGTGCGCCGTGTGGAGGTGTCAACCGTCGACGCCGCCGGCGCCGGGGTTGTCGACTGTGTCGAGGCCGTGGTCGACGACGTCGTTTGCGCGACCGCCGCGCCGGACAAAAGCCCAGTGGTCACGGCCGCCATAAGAAAGGTCTTGAACATCGCGAATACTCCGAGGGATGTGTGCCAGGCGGGGATCGCCTGTTGTCTGCCGGATTATGTGGAGCGCGAAACGGAGCAGTGTCAGCGTCGGAATCTACCCACCCGCCCCATACCTTCGCGCGGCCGTCACGCTGCGGCTGCATCCTGCGCGCCATGGCGGTGCAGGCCGATACTGGTTGCGTCTGCCGCCGCCAGAATGGTCCGGGCCCACGCCAGTTCCGCCGGCGACCCTTGCGCCAGCACCAGGAACTCATCCGCTTTCAACGCGGTCTCGTACTGGATCACGCTGTCCTTCGGAACGCCGATGCTGACCAGTGCCGCGCCCAACGCGCCAAGACCGCCGATGACAAGCGCGCCCTCGACCGCCGACGCGACAGCGGTGGCGAGATAACCCAGCACCATCACCTGGCCCATGACGGGCACCATCAGAAAAACGCCGCCAAAAAACAGCCCCCACAGACCGCCCCAGAACGCCCCGCGCCGGCCCCAGAACCTGATACGGTCGCCGGTGTTGTAAAAGCCGACGACCGTCTCTTCGGTATGATATCCTTGTCCGACAATGCTGAGTTTCGTCATGTCGAAGTGGTTGTCAGCAAGGCTTTTGACCGCCCGCTCCGCCTGCTCATGATTGGCGAATATGGCCGCGAGTGTTTCGTCTGGCATGGAACCTCCTGTTGACCGCGCGATGATTTCGGGGCGCCCGGATTGCGCCGATGCGCGCCAAACGCCCTTCAACCTCGCCGCGCCGGACGTCGCGAAACAGCGCCGGAATCCACTCAGTCCCGCGCGCCTTGCCCATGAGTAGATTCCGAGTCTCGCCGCCGCGAACTTCGAAACGTATGCCGTGATCGCGAAGCCGGAAATATCGTCCATCGGGGCCCATGGCGAACCAACGCATCCACGCGACAGCCAATGCCCCGCCCGGCGGCGATCAAATCATTGCAATGGAGACAAGACATTGACATCGATCGACCGCCTCGCCTTCATTGGAAACGCGCTGCCCCGCCGTTGCGGAATCGCCACGTTTACGACTGACCTGCGACAGGCGATCGCCGATGCCCGGCCGGGGCTGCGAACGCGCATCGTCGCGATGAACAACGCGGGCCACACATACGATTACCCGGAGACCGTCGGCTTCGAAATCGACGATGCCGTGTTGGCGGACTATCCGCGCGCCGCCCGTTCGCTGAACGCGGTCGGGTTCGACGCCGTTTCGTTACAGCACGAATTTGGCATTTTCGGCGGGCCCGCAGGCAGTCACATCATGGCGATGCTGGCGCGGCTGAACATGCCCATCGTCACGACGCTGCACACCGTTCTGGCTGAACCGAGCGACGACCAACGCGCCGTTTTCCGCGGGATCGCCCGTATTTCGTCGAAACTGGTCGTCATGGCGGCGAAAGGGCATGAATTGCTGCAAAGCGTTTACCAGGTACCCGCCGAAAAGATCGAAATCATCCCCCACGGGATCCCCGATTTCCCCTTCGTTGCGCCCGCCGCGGCAAAAGCCGAACTGGGCTTCGCCGGCAAAGACGTCATCCTGACCTTCGGCCTGCTGTCGCCAAACAAAGGCATCGAGATCATGCTTGACGCGATGCCCGCGATCCTCAAGGCACGCCCCAACGCGGTTTACGTTGTGCTCGGCGCGACTCATCCCGCGTTGGCCGCCCATCATGGCGAAACCTATCGCGACAGTCTGTTGGCGCGGGCCCGCGAACTTGGTGTCTCCGGGCAGGTGGTGTTCCACGACCAGTTCGTCGATCGCCCGACTTTGCTGCGATACATTTCCATGTGCGATGTCTATGTCACGCCGTATCTCAACGAAGCGCAGATGACGTCTGGCACCCTGGCCTACAGCTACGGGCTGGGAAAAGCCATTGTCTCAACACCGTATTGGCATGCCCGGGAACTGCTGGCGGACGGACGCGGCGTGCTTGTGCCTTTCGGCGATTCAACCGCCCTCGGCGCGCAAATCTCCAATCTTTTGGGCGACGACGCCCGCCGCCTGCCAATGTGCCGCCGCGCCTGGGACGACAGCCGTTCGATGATATGGGAACGCGCTGCGGAGCATTACCTCGACGTTCTGGACCGCGCCGCCGCCACCCATCCCGGGCCAGGCGGTGACCGTCCGAGGATCGTGGTACGCCCAGAACCGGTGGCGGTGCCGCGTTTCCGGGTGATGCAGCCGCCCGAACCGCGGTTCGGACATTTACTGGCCATGTGCGACGACACCGGATTGCTGCAACACGCCATCCTTTCCGTGCCTGACAGGAACCATGGATATTGCATCGACGACAATGCGCGCGCGCTGCTTCTGGCCACCGCGCTGAGCGCGCCCGGTGAGACATTCGCGCTTCCCGATCCCCTGACCACGCGCTTCGCCGCTTTCATCCAACATGCCTGGAACCCCGCCAACGGACGCTTTCGGAATTTCATGAGCTACGATCGACGCTGGTTGGAAGCGCGCGGCTCCGAAGACAGCCATGGCCGCGCGCTTTGGGCCCTGGGCGCTTGCGTCCGCGGCGATGCCAGCCCGTCCCGGCGGCTCTGGGCTTCGACCCTCTTCGCGGACGCGCTTCCCGCCGTCGATGGATTTACCTCTCCCCGCGCCTGGGCCTTTACCCTCCTGGGTCTGGACGCGTACCTCGAGGTCTCGCCAAGAGACGCCTATGCCAGATTTTCCCGGAACCGCCTCGCCGGCCGGCTGCTCGATGTTCTCGTGCGCACGGAAACCCCGGACTGGATATGGTTCGAAGAGGGACTGGCCTACGACAACGCCCGCCTCTCGCAGGCGCTGATTGTCACTGGCGCGGCGCTGGCACGCGATGACCTCGCCGATGCCGGCACGCGGACCTTAAGCTGGCTGCTGAAGATACAAACCACCCCGTCGGGCGTGTTCCGGCCTGTCGGGACCGCCGGTTTCAGCGCGAAACGAGCGGCGCCAGAGCCGTTCGATCAGCAGCCGCTGGAAGCCACGGCGACCATATCCGCGTGCCTCGCGGCCGCCCGCGCCGATCCCGATCCAGCCTGGAACGCCGCCGCCCTGCGCGCATTCGGCTGGTTCCTGGGGAAAAACGACCTGGGCGTGCCGCTGGCCGACGCGGAAACGGGAGGCTGCCGCGACGGCCTGCACCCAGATCGCGCCAACGAAAACATGGGCGCCGAATCGGTTCTGTCCTATCTACTGAGTCTGGTCGAACTCAGAAGCCTTGCGCGCGCGGGTGCGGTCTTGCGGGTGCGTGAACCCGTGCGGGCTCTGAGCACCGGATAGCGCAGGAAATCCATCAACCGAACCGAGGACCCTTTGGAACAAGTATCCATTCTGAACCGCCAGGGCCTCTATCTTCGTCCCGATCCGACCCGCGTGCTCGTCCGGCCATTCAAGCCGTCGATCGAGCCGCGGGACCTGAACGACATCGATAAAACCCGCGCCAACCATATCGTCGATCGCGTGTTGAGCCTCGAACCCGAGGCCGCCGCCCTGCAACTGGCCGAAATCCTGGAGCATTTCGAAGGGAGGCACCGCAACCTGCTGGCCACATTCGAAGCCCGCGCCGACGACATGGAAGACGCGCTGGCGTCGCACGTGGCACTTGGCAAAACCCAACGGCAATTGGTGGGTGCTTATTTCCTGCATGAATATTCGTTCGAGGCATCGGCGCTTTTCAATCCCAGCATCGTCGCGCACCCCGACCAGACCGGCGCGCCGGATGGCGGGTGCCGATTCATCCTCAGTTTGCGCGCGGTGGGAGAGGGGCATATTTCGTCCTTGACCTTCCGCTCTGGCTCCATCGCCGCCGACGGCGCTGTCGCCATCGATCCCTCCGCCCGCCTGGCGTCGATCCCGCGGATCCGCAACCGCATCCCCAGTCCGGATGGCGACGTGGTCGAAGTCATTTTCGAACCGAACGAGGACATCAGCGAACGCGTCATTTTCCCGATCACCGAATCCCAGTCGAACGGAATCGAGGACGCCCGCTTTGTCGAATTCAATGACGACGGGCAACGGGTTTTCTACGCGACCTATACCGCCTACAGCGGCCGCGCGATTCGGTCGGAGCTGTTGGAAACGACCGATTTCATGTCGTTCCGCATGTCGCCGCTGCGCGGTCTCGCCGCGCGGAACAAAGGCATGGCGCTGTTTCCGAGAAAAATCGACGGTAAATATGCCATGATCGCGCGGCAGGATAACGAGAATCTGTATTTGATTCAATCGTCCGACCTGCATGTCTGGGAGGGCGGCGTTCCCATCCTGAAGCCCCGGTTTCCGTGGGAGTTCGTGCAGATCGGCAATTGCGGCTCGCCGATCGAAATCGACGAGGGCTGGTTGTTGTTGACCCATGGCGTGG
>JAYWAX010000280.1:0-2022 GCA_043782125.1 Acetobacteraceae bacterium
CGCGCCACCGCGACAGGAGCAGTTATTGTTGTGCGCCGCCTGACCGTCGCGCGCGGCCTTACACCAGATCGGCGGGCGGCAGCCACAGCACCTGGCCGATCCGATCCGCCCCGGACGCGATCATCGCGAGGCGATCGAACCCCATCGCGATTCCCGCGGATGGCGGCATCCCCTCGGCCAGCGCGGCGAGAAAATCCTCGTCCATCTCCCAGTCCGGCCCGTAGATCGCGTGCCGCCGGGCTCGATCGACGACGAAACGTTCGCGCTGTTCGACCGGATCGGTCAGCTCCACGAAGGCGTTCGCCAATTCGATACCGCAAACAAACAATTCGAACCGTTCGGCCACCCGGGGATCGGCGGGATCGCGCCGCGCCAGGGCCGCCTGCGCGGCGGGCCAATGCGTCAGAAACGTCGGGTAGGCGCGGCCCAGATGCGGCTCGATGCGGTCCAGCAACAGACGAAAAAACAAATCCTCCCACTCCTCGCCCTCCCGCAACCGCGTCCTTGCCTGGGCCGCCAGCGCGGGAGCATCGCCCTCAGTCCCCAGCACATCGGCGCCAACGTAACGATCGAACGCCTCGGCGACGGTCAGGCGTTCGATCCGGGACAAGGAGGTCGTCACGCCGGCGGAACACACGGCTTCCGGCAGCGTGGCCCGTAACAAATCGATCGTTTCGGATATGAGAGAGTCCATGCCCGCGCCGGGCCGGTACCATTCCAGCATCGTGAATTCCGGCGCGTGGCGGGCGCTGCCCTCGCCATTGCGCCAAACACGGGCGAACTGAAAGATCGGACCCATGCCACCCACCAGTAGCCGCTTCATCGCGAATTCCGGGCTGGTATGTAGCCACAGCGGTTCCACCGTCCCATCCGGGTGTTCGCGCGCGGTGGCGAAAGGACGCAGATGCACTTCCTCACCGGGCACGGGAACGGCGTAGGGGGTTTCTACTTCGGTATAAAAGCGCGCGTCGAAGAAGCCGCGGACGGCGGCGGTCAGGGTGGCGCGGCGGCGCAGGAATGGCAGCCGGGCTTCGAGGCGGCGCTTGGGCCAGAGGGGCGTGATGGGGACCATGCATTCGGGTAATCGATACGCCGGGCGGCGCCAACAAGAATCGAAACGCAGCCGGAAAACGTGTTCGAGCTTTTCGCGCAATCGATCCTTACCAGTGCGCCAGAGGACCTGTTCGAACAGGCGAAACGGCGCGGTTAAGCACAACGCCGCGCAAAGGACGGGCCCAGATCGAACAGGCGATCGGCAAACTGAAACGCTCCAAGCGCGCGGCGATGCGTTGCGCAAAGACCAAGGTGAGCGTCGAAGCATTCGTCAGTTTCGCCTGCGCCATTATCTCGGTGAAATCCGCACACATCGCGGCGTCAGACCTTGCGCAGCGCGCGGAGACGGGCCTAGGGACTCGCATGAACCGGTCCTCGCCCCTTTCATGACACTCCGCGACCCAACGCCCTGATCGCCGCCCGCCTGATCCCGCCCTCGGCGCACGCGGAGATCGCGGCCGTCGCGGATCGTTACGCCATCGCCATCACCCCGCTCATCCAATCCCTGATCGACTCCCCGGACGATCCCATCGCCCGCCAGTTCGTCCCCTCCCCCGAGGAACTGACGACCGCCCCCCACGAACGCGCCGACCCGATCGGCGACGACCTTCTGTCCCCCGTGAAAGGCGTCGTCCATCGCTACCCCGACCGCGCGCTGTTGAAACCGCTGCTCATTTGCCCGGTCTATTGCCGATTTTGCTTCCGCCGCGAACATGTCGGCCCAGGCGGCGGCCTGCTGACCGAGGCCGAACTCGACGCCGCGATCGCCTGGTTCGCGGCCCATCCCGCGGTCACCGAGGCCATCCTCACCGGCGGCGACCCCCTCATGCTCTCCCCACGCCGCCTGGGGTCGATCGTCGCCCGTCTCTCGGAGATCCCGCATCTGGAGACGATCCGTATCCACACCCGCGTCCCCACCACCGATCCGGCGCGTGTGACGCGGGAACTGACGGATGCGCTGACCACGGA
>JAYWAX010000281.1:0-2020 GCA_043782125.1 Acetobacteraceae bacterium
TCGAAACCTATTGGACCCGCATTCCCTTCGACATGGGCGGCAAGCCCTCTGTCATGGGCGGGCTGAACTGGCAGTCCATGAATTCGATCTGGCTGCGTATTGTGACCGATCAGGGTCTGGAAGGCTGGGGGGAAGCGTTCGGGCACGCGGCCTCCGCCACCACCATGGCCGCCTTGGACAGCCAGCTCGCGCCCATGTTGCTGGGTCAGGATGCCCGCGACATCGCCGGTCTTCGCCTGCGTCTGGGTAAGGCCTTTCACGGCTTCGGGCGCAACGGCCCGCACGTCTTCGCCCTTTCCGCGCTGGACATCGCGTTGTTGGACATCGCGGGCAAAGCCGCGGGCCAGCCGCTGTGGCGGATGCTTGGCGGCTCCCCCACTGAGTCCATGCCCGCATACGCCAGCCTGCTGCGCTACGGCGAGGCCAGCCAGGTCGCCGCCGCCTGCGAACGCGCGCTCGCGCAGGGATATAAAGACATCAAACTGCACGAGATCACGGTCCCGGAGATCGCCGCCGCGCGCGAGGCAATCGGCGACGCCAAATTGATGGTCGACACCAACTGCCCCTGGTCTGTCTGGCAGGCGATCGACATCGCCCGTCAGGTGGAAGAATACGACCTGACATGGTTCGAGGAACCGGTCTGGCCGCCCAACGATTACGAGGGTCTCGCACAGGTCCGGCTGGAGGGCGGCCTGCCGATCGCGGCGGGCGAAAACGCCGCGGGATTGCACGATTTTAGAACAGCATTCGAGGCCGGCGCGCTCGATGTGGCGCAACCCAGCGTGATCAAAATCGGCGGACCGTCGGCGATGATCGAGATCGCGGCTTTGGCCAAGGCTTTCGGCGTCCGCGTCGTGCCCCACAACGCCTATTTCGGCGCGGGCTTCCTGGCCTCGCTGCACTGCAACGCCGCTTTGGCACCCGGCGCCCCGTTCGAACGTCTGTTCATCGATTTGGAGGCCAGCCCCTATCACGGCCTCGTCGTCGCCAAAAATGGCCGCATCGGCGTGCCCGCCGGCCCAGGACTGGGTTGCGATCCGGATATGACCGTGCTGAAAAAATATCTGGTGGGGGAGGGGACCATCCACCGCGCTTGACGGCGGCGCGCGCGGAGCGGAAAATTTCTATCAGAGTCCAAGGAACACAAAGCATGCCCGACGATATCCGCCCGCGCGACATCGCCGCGTTGCCGGCGCAATTGGCCAGTGCCCCGCGCAGCAAGGCCGAGGCCAGAGGCCGCTTCTTCAACACCGGTAACGCCTTCAACGTGGTCCTGCCACCCGTGCCGGACCACGCCTTCACCGAGGAACCCCTTCGCGCCTTGGACGAGGCCACCCCCACCGGCCTGATCCCCTGCGATCTTTCCACGACACTTGGCTGCGATTTTCCCGCGACCACACCTCTCGTGCTCGCCTCTTACGGCCGCATCCGCGCCGGCGAGACCCTGACCACCGATTTCGCCGCCAGCGGCAGCATCGTCTATGTCATTCAAGGCGACGGCATCACCCATTGCGGTGCGGAGGATATCGCCTGGTCGGCCGGCGATGTGTTTGTCCTGCCCGGCGGGCAGGCGGCATCCCATACCGCCGAAACGACCGCTGTCCTGTGGCTGGTCTCCAACGAACCGCAACTCGCCTTCGAAAAGCTCCGCGCGCCCGCGCCGGGACAATCCCCCACCGACCTCGTGCATTACCGCGCCGAGGAAATCGACCGCCAGATCGATCTTCTCTACGATATCGGACGCGATTCGAGCATCGCCGGCTCCGCCCTGATCTTCTCGGCGGCGCGCCAGGAAGCAACCCGGAATATCCTGCCGACGCTGACCGCCGCGATGAACTCGCTGCCCGCGGGCTATGTGCAACCGCCGCACCGGCACAACTCCGTCGCGGTGGCGCTGATTATCCGCGGCGATAACTGCTTCTCCGTCATTGACGGCCGCCGCAAGGATTGGGCGCCCTGGGTCACCACCATCACCCCGCCCGCCTCCGTCCACTCCCACCACAATGGCGGCAACGAACAG
>JAYWAX010000282.1:0-2018 GCA_043782125.1 Acetobacteraceae bacterium
CTTCACGACATAGGTCTTTTGCCCGCCACGCAGCCCTTCGAAGAATTTCCGCCGCAGGTAAGCAAGTTTGGCCGTGTGGTCGCGCAGGATTTTTCCGGCGTCCGCATCATGCTCTTGCATGAAGGTATGCCAATGGATGTTGTATTTTGGCAGACACAGCATGTATTCGCGGGGCTCGGCGTGATTCAGTTCCACCTCGATCGCGCCCGGATCGTTCAATGCCGACAGATCGTCGGATAACGCCGCCATCAGGTCCGCGAACGGGACGTTGCCGAACCTGAATAAATTCAGCACCTCGACGCCCATTTTTCTCTGGGCTATCCCGAACTCGCAGTTGTTTCCCAGGCTTTCGAAGCCTCTCATCAAGGTGGCGGGATCGGTCCCCAGCGACGCGCCAATCGCGGCCACCAGGCTGCCTTCGCTGTCCGCGAGAAACGCGCGGGAACGCGCGATGGGCGCTGCCTCCCCGGCCTGCTCGGCGCGGATCGCGTCGATCGCGGCGAGGCGCGCGGGGATCGGGACAAGATCGATCCGGCGGAACGCCAGCCCCAGAAGCCTGCGGTCGAGGGCGACCCCGTGGTCGATCGGCCGGCACGCGTCCGGCATGACGAAATTCAGCGGCAGCGTGAACCGCCCTTCCGTCAATTCTCTGGGCAGCGGCACCATCAGCACGGTGGGCTCATCGAGCCGGTATTGTCCCACCACGATCCGATCCAGCAAGATCGAGACCTCCTGCGACGGCACCGCGCCCGGAACGACCATCGGATTGACATCGAGGCGGAGTGCGTATTGGCCCGGCGCGGCGGGCCCGGGCAATTCAATCTGGGCCGATGTGGCGATGGTCCAGGTGGTGTCTTCCTCGCCCACGTGCCAGCCGTCGCGCAGAAACGGGTTCGCGGTTCCCGCCAACCCGAAGCCGTAGGCCACGGCTGGGACAGGTCTCGCGGCAACAGGCGGTTCCCCCAACGGCGCGCAAAGCAGCGCCAGCGGTGCCTTCCCGGTTTCCGCGCCCCGCCAGAAGGCCGGGAGCGACATATCCTTGGTATACGCTCGCACAAGAAAAAACCCGCCGGACAAAGCCCTTCGATCCAGCGACTGACGGAACGCGCTGGGCCGGAAAAACCCCGGAAATTCGAAATCCACTTCCAAAATGCCGCCGGTCCCCGCGATCGCCGGATCGATTTCACATTGAACCAGCGTCCGCTCGTCAAGGCGCGTGTCGCCCACGGGCGTGCCGTTGACCCGGACGCGCACGATTTGCCCGGCGATTTCAGGGTGCATCCGGCAGGGACAAATGTCGGCTTCCAACACCACCGCCTGGCCCGCCGCCTGAAACGGAATGCGCAAACGGCTTCTGGGCCCCGCGCCCCAAATCATCTCCGGTTCCTGGCCGCTCCATCCCTCCTCGCGAAAATACGCGCTGTTGCCGCCCTCGGCGAAATCGATCAGCACGAATCCGCCACGCGTGAGGTCCGGACGTTCCGGCTGCACGGCGGGCGCGGCCATCCAGGCCCCTGGAAGCTGTCCGGCGGGAAGCTGGATATTTGCGATTTGCCACATGACAGGTCCCCGTACGAAGGCGTATCTATTTGTAGAAATATTATCCATCGACGGCAAGTGCGAAATGCGGGTGTTGCGGGTTATCGATGAAAAATTGGCGACAGAAACTGGACTTAGCCGAAATTTCTATTTACCTTTTGTCAACGAATTAACCCATATCAAAATAAATACAAATAGGCAGGCGTATTTCGCCAGACGCAGATCGAGACCGTCGAAATAAGCAGCATTTGGTGCGCACTATCTTAAACCGCGCGGAAGTCTTATTAAATATACCGGCGAGACACGCGGGCGCCATGCGGACGATCCTGCGACAGACTGCCTCTCGCGGGCCGGTATCGCCCTTTGGTTGCCTGCTTCTTCCGGCGGCCAAGGCGTCAACGTCCGGCGCGGCGGCAGCCTGTGCGAATCGCCGCGCACGCCAGACGGAACACACAGGAAACGAACACACAGGAAACCAA
>JAYWAX010000283.1:0-2017 GCA_043782125.1 Acetobacteraceae bacterium
TCGGCCCCAACGGCGCGGGCAAGACGACGATGATGGACGTCATCACCGGCAAAACCCGCCCCGATCAGGGGAAAGTCGTCTACCAGGCCGGCACCGACCTGACGAAACTCGACGAGCCCGCGATCGCCGCGCTTGGCATCGGCCGCAAATTCCAAAAACCCACGGTGTTCGAGCCCTTGTCGGTCTGGGACAATCTGCTGCTGGCGCTGGCGGGCGACCGCCGCCCGAAATTCAGTCTTTGGGCCCGCGAAACCGCCAGCGAACGCACGCGGATCGAGCGGATTCTGGAAACCGTCCGTCTGACCGAGCAACACCGGCGCCGCGCGGGCGATCTGTCGCACGGGCAAAAACAATGGCTGGAGATCGGCATGTTGCTGGCGCAGGAGCCGCGTTTGCTGCTGATCGACGAGCCCGTCGCGGGCATGACCGATGCCGAAACCGAACAAACCGCCGAACTGCTCCGGGATATCAACCGCACCCGGGCCATTGTGGTGGTCGAGCACGACATGGCCTTCGTCCGCGCGCTGGGTGTGAAAGTCACGGTGCTGCACGAGGGGTCGGTCCTGGCGGAGGGTTCGATCGACCGTGTCAGCGAGGACCCGAAAGTGATCGAGGTGTATCTGGGGCGATAGGTTCGTTCCGGGTGTTCTGTGCCGGCGCCAAAAATACGCTGTCATCCCAGAGAATCGGTGGCGTCACGATCGGGGTTTTCTGGGCAGCCGAAAAACGTTGAAGGGATCGTGCGGTGTACTATTTTTGCCACGTGCTGTCGTAACATGCTGTCCGTCGAAAACGTCGATCTGCACTACGGCGCGGCGATCGCGCTGCGGCAGGTCTCGCTGACCGCGGAAGTGGGCGCGGTCACCTGCGTCATGGGCCGCAACGGGGTCGGAAAAACCTCGCTGCTGCGGGCCATCGTGGGCGCGCATCCCATCACCTCCGGCGCGATCGTATGGGAGGGCGAGGATATTTCCCGCCTCGCCATTTACGATCGCGCCAAACGCGGGATTTCCTGGGTGCCGCAGGGCCGCGATGTGTTTCCGCTGCTGACGGTGAAGGAAAACCTGGAAACCGGCTTCGCGGTGCTGCCGCGCGGGCAACGCAAAGTGCCGGACGAGATTTTCGACCTGTTTCCTGTTCTGAAAACCATGACGCGGCGCCGCGGTGGGGACCTGTCCGGCGGGCAGCAGCAGCAACTCGCCATCGCTCGCGCTTTGGTCATGAAGCCGCGCCTTTTGGTGCTCGACGAGCCGACCGAGGGGATCCAGCCCAGTATTATTAAGGATATAGGAAGGGTGATCGCGCTGTTGCGCGAGCGGGGCGAGATGGCCATCCTGCTGGTCGAGCAATATTTCGATTTCGCGCGAGACCTGGCGCAAACGATGGTCGTGATGGACCGCGGCGACGTGGTGCTGTCGGGACGGCGGGAGGAGTTGGACGAAGCGGATGTACGACGGCGCCTCTCTGTCTGACCAGAAGCAACGCGCTGACGGGCCGCCACCGCCTGCCGGGCTGCCACCGCCTGCCGGGCTGCCACCGCCTGCCGGGCTTCAAAGGGCCACGGGGGAGCTGCGTGTTTCGGCGAAGCGGCGCGGCGCGGACTCGGTGCTGGACGGGCTGCGCCAGGTGGGATGCCTGAAAGCGCGGTTTCCGCGGGGCGTGAACGCCGGGTGGCTGGACGCGACGCTGGTGAACACCTCCGGCGGTGTGGCCGGGGGCGACAGTTTGGATACGTCCGTGTCCGTGGGCGAGGGCGCGCGGATGACGCTGGCGGCGCAGGCGGCGGAACGGTTTTACCGGGCCTTGCCGGGCAGTGTATCGCGGGTGCGAACATCTGTCTCGGTGGCGGCTGGCGGGGCGCTGGAATGGTTGCCACAGGAAACCATCCTGTTCGACCGCTGCGCGCTGGACCGGCGACTGACCGTCGATGTCGCCGATGACGGCTGGTTTCTTGGCGTGGAAACGCTGGTGTTCGGCCGCATCGCGATGGGGGAGCGGGTCGCCGCCGCCGATCTGC
>JAYWAX010000284.1:0-5651 GCA_043782125.1 Acetobacteraceae bacterium
CAGCAACAACGCCAGGGCAAGCAAATAGCGGATCATGGTTTTTGTCCCCCCTCCGGCGCGCCGGCGATTCGCCCTATGCGATCCGGCCGAGAATTTCGCGCGACGCATCCGGGATCGGCACCGGCCGTTGCGAACCGCGTTCGACGAAGACATGCACGAAATGCCCCTCGGCCGCCGCGACATCGTCGTCTTCGCGGAACACACCGATTTCATAGCGCACGGAGCTGCGTCCGATTTGGGCGACCCTGATCCCCACGGCGATGCGGTCCGGAAAAGCCAACGAACTGTGGTAGCGGCATGCGACCTCCGCCACCACGCAATGCGTCGGCCCGTCCAGCAGACCCACCACCTTTTCGGTCATCTCGTAATAAGTGACAGCCGTGTCGAAATATGAGAAGTAATTGACATTGTTCACATGCTGAAACACGTCGTTGTCCATCCAACGTGTGGTCTGGGCGTGGTACCAGCGGTAATCGGCGCGGCGGCCGGGCGGTGGACGGCTCATGCGAGGCTTTCGGTCCCGTGATTGCGAAGGCCCCCACTCAACCCGATCCGTGACCGCGCGTCCATCCGGCGGCGGCGTGCCGGCGGCCACCTGGAGGGAAGAGAAGCACCGGGGCTCTGCCCCCGTGGGCCGCGACGAGCCGACCACGGGGGCAGAGCCCCGGTGCTTGCCGTCCCCTCCGGGTTGCCCGCCGGCACGCCGCCGCGCGGGTCTGACACGCGGGCCGGGCGCGTTGACCGGTAAGGGCGGTGCGGGTAAGCACGATTTTGCAAGCCGGTTCCTCCATCCTCCCCGGCCAAATTGGAGCGATCCTTGAGAGACGTACGCGACGCGCTGATGGTGGCGCGCAATTCGGACGGCAAACTGGTGCGCCGTCCGCTTTCCCCGCATTTACAGGTCCATCGGTGGCCGCTCAGCATGGCGCTTTCGATCGCCCACCGGGTCTCCGGTGTCGGGCTGGGCGTCGGAACGTTGTTGATGACGTTCTGGCTGGCCTCGGCCGCGACGTCGGAAGACGGGTTCGACCGGTTTCAGCGCTTCCTCGGCTCGGCCTTCGGACTGCTGTTGCTGTTCGGATGGACGCTCTCGCTGGTGTTCCACTTCTTAAGCGGGTTACGGCATTTGTGGATGGATACCGGGCGCGGCTTCGACGAGAAAGACTACGAACACACCGGCCTGGCCGTTCTGGTCGGCACGGGCGGGCTGACGGTGCTGATTTGGCTCGTCGGCCTGATCGTCTGGTAGGAGGGCGAGATGGCCGTTACAAATCGAAATCCCCACATCGACACACTTCGTTCGCCTTTGGGCCGGGCCCGGGGTCTGGGCTCTGCGCGGGCGGGCTCGAAACATTGGTGGGCGCAACGCGTGACCGCCGTCGCGCTGGTGCCTTTGACCTTGTGGTTCGTCTGGTCGGTCCTACGTTTAACCGGCGCCGCGCAAGGCGATGTCGCGGCCTTCCTGGGTTCGCCGTTCCGCCTCGCCATGATGCTGGCGCTGATCGCGGCGACCTTCCACCATTTGCAGCTCGGGTTACAGGTCGTGATCGAAGACTACGTGCATGACGACACGATCAAGATGGCGTCGGTCCTGGCGATGAAGGGCGTTTGCGCCCTACTCGCGCTGGTATGCGCCGTCAGCGCTCTCTCCCTTGGCCTGAACTCCTGAGAGGATTCCATCGATGAACGCGATCACCCTGCCTTCGTCGCGGGCCTACAACATTGTCGATCACACCTATGACGTGGTGGTGGTCGGGGCCGGCGGGTCGGGCCTGCGCGCCACCTTCGGGATGGGCGCCGCGGGTCTGAAAACCGCCTGCATCTCCAAAGTATTCCCGACACGTAGCCACACCGTGGCCGCGCAGGGCGGGATCGGCGCCGCGCTTGGGAACATGGGCGAGGACGACTGGCGCTGGCACATGTTCGACACCGTCAAAGGCTCCGACTGGCTTGGCGACCAGGACGCGATCGAATACATGTGCCGCGAGGCCGTGCCGGCGATCCATGAGCTGGAACATTTCGGCGTGCCTTTCAGCCGCACCGACGACGGCAAAATCTACCAGCGTCCCTTTGGCGGGCACATGACACAGTACGGCGACGGCGCCCCCGCGATGCGCGCCTGCGCCGCCGCCGACCGCACCGGTCATGCCATTCTACACACGCTGTATCAGCAAAGCCTGAAACACGAAGTCGAGTTTTTCATCGAGTATTTCGCGCTCGATCTGATCATGGACCAGGAAGGCGTCTGCCGCGGCGTGACGGCCTGGAATTTGGAAGATGGGTCGATCCATCGCTTCCGCGCCCAGACCGTGGTGCTGGCGACCGGCGGTTACGGCCGCGCTTATTTGTCCTGCACCTCCGCCCATACCTGTACCGGCGATGGCGGCGGGATGGTGCTCCGCGCCGGTCTGCCCTGCCAGGACATGGAGTTTGTGCAATTCCACCCCACCGGCATCTTCCCGGCAGGCTGTCTGATCACCGAGGGCGCGCGCGGCGAAGGCGGCTACCTGACCAATTCGCAGGGCGAACGCTTCATGGAACGTTACGCCCCCTCGGCCAAGGACCTCGCGTCGCGCGACGTGGTGTCGCGTTCGATGACGCTGGAAATCAACGAAGGGCGCGGCTGCGGTCCGAACAAGGACCACATCATGCTCCATCTGGAGCATCTGGGCGCCGAAATCCTGAACGAACGCCTGCCCGGCATTTCCGAGACAGCGAAGGTCTTCGCGGGCATCGAAGTCACCAAAGAGCCGATCCCGGTGCTGCCGACTGTTCATTACAACATGGGCGGCATCCCCACGAACCACTTTACGGAGGTTCTGCGTCCCACCAAGGACAACCAGGACGCGATTGTCCCGGGCCTGATGGCCGTCGGCGAGGCCGCCTGCGTGTCGGTGCATGGCGCCAACCGCCTGGGCACCAACTCGCTGCTCGATCTGGTTGTGTTCGGCCGCGCCTCCGCGCACCGGGCCGCAGAAACGGTCAAACCCGGCGCATCCCAGGCGCCGCTGCCGCCGAAAGCGGGCGAAGCCTCGCTCGATCGTTTCGACCGCACCCGCCACGCGAAGGGCGGCACGAAAGTGGCCGAAATCCGCGACTCCATGCAGCGCACCATGCAGGCGCACGCGGCGGTGTTCCGCACCGCGAAAAGCATGACCGAGGGCGTGGACAAGATGCAAAAGATTTGGAGCGGCATGGCCGACATGTCCGTCTCCGATCGCGGGTTGATCTGGAACAGCGACCTGATGGAGGCGCTGGAACTGCACAACCTCATGGGCAACGCGATGACCACGATGGTCGGCGCCGAGGCCCGCACGGAAAGCCGCGGCGCGCACGCACATGACGATTTCCCGGATCGCGACGACCCCCACTGGATGAAACACACCCTGGCGTGGTGCGGCGGCGACGGCGCGGTGAAGCTGGACTACCGCGACGTGAAGATGCGGACCTTGACCAACGAGGTTTCCGTATTTCCGCCGAAGAAGCGCGTTTACTAGCCTCCGCCGCGCGCAACGACATCGATTTAGGGATCACGCTTATGGTTGCCTTCAACCTCCCCGTGAACAGCCGCATCGGCGTGGGCCAGACCTTCGCCGCGCCCGCCGGCGCCAAGCGGACGCGCGAGTTTCGTATCTACCGCTGGAATCCCGACGACGGGAAAAACCCGCGGATGGATTCTTACAATATCGACCTCGACGCTTGCGGGCCGATGGTCCTGGACGCGCTGATCAAAATCAAGAACGAGATCGATCCGACTCTGACCTTCCGCCGGTCATGTCGCGAGGGTATCTGCGGCTCTTGCGCCATGAACATCGATGGCGGCAATACGCTGGCGTGTCTGAAGCCCATCGAGGACGTCAAGGACGCCGTCCGCATCAACCCGCTGCCGCACATGCCCGTGGTGAAGGATTTGGTGCCCGATCTGTCGCAGGTCTACGCGCAGTTGCGCTCCATCGAGCCGTGGTTGCAGGCGGACAGTCCCGCGCCCCCGGATGGCGAACGTTTGCAGAGCAAGGAAGAACGCGCGAAGCTGGACGGGCTGTGGGAGTGCATTCTGTGCTTCTGCTGCTCCACGTCCTGCCCGAGTTATTGGTGGAACGGCGACCGGTATTTGGGGCCGGCGGTGTTGTTGCAGGCTTACCGGTGGATCGCGGATTCCCGGGATGAACGGACGGGCGAGCGCCTCGACGCGCTGGAAGATCCATTCAAGCTGTATCGCTGCCACACCATCATGAACTGCACTGACTCGTGCCCGAAGGGGTTAAATCCGGCGAAGGCGATCGCGGAGATCAAGAAGCTGATTGTGGAGCGCCAAGTTTAAGGCACCGCGCCCGACCCAATAAGCGACGCGAGATGGCGGCCCATGGGCCGCCATCTTTGCCTCAGTGCCTCGAAGGCCGGGCCAAATTTTGCCCGGCCATCCGCCCATCACGGATGTTTGTGAATCGGGTCCACCCAGAACACCGATTCCGGTTTCTCCGCCGGTTCGATATCCAAATTCACCACCACCGCCTCGTTATCGCTGCGCACCAGCACACAGGCCAACGTCTCGGACTCGCTGGCGTTGATTTCCTGGTGCGGCACATAGGGCGGGACGAAGATGAAATCCCCGGGCTCTGCCTCGGCGACGAATTCCAGCTTTTCGCCCCAGCGCATGCGGGCTTTGCCAGAGACGACGTAGATCACGCTTTCCAGCGCGCCGTGGTGATGCGCGCCGGTCTTCGCGTTGGCATGGATGTTGACGGTTCCAGCCCAGATCTTCTGGGCGCCGACGCGCGCCTTGGTGATCGCGGCCGCGCGGTTCATGCCGGGTGTCTGCGCCGTGTTCGTGTCGAGGTTGTCGCCCTTGATGACCCGCACGCCATTCAGCCGCCAGTCGATCGAACCTGCGGCGGGCGGCCCGTCGTGAGCGTGATCGTGTTCATGGGAATGCCCATCGGAATGGTCGTGGCTATGGCTCATGGCGTGCGCTCCGCGAAGTATCTATCCGCTTTGTCGCGCGTTGCCAGCCGCTTGGAAAGACCGCCGCCTCCGCGTCCGCCATAATCCGGGCAAGTCCGCATTCGCTGTCCACCCCGTCGCGCCGGACCTCGGGGTTCGCGTGACCCGGGACATGCCGCCACTGCCCCCCGCTTTGGACGCGCGTCGAGACCCTTGGGCGCGGCGCGGAAAAAGCCCGGACGCATTTCGCCCTTGCGTGCCCGGCCCCACGTGGCGGAAGCTGTCCCGGCTTACAACCCGGCTCCGAGAGGCGCGAGGGCACCGGCAAGCCCAGTTTCCCGGCGGCGGCGGACAAAGAAGAAGCACCGCGCCCGCCGGTCAACCGGCGGGCCAGCCACAGGGAAGAACACGGCCATGACAAACCTGACACGGAGACTCCTGCTGGGAACCGCGGGCGCCGCCACGGCATCGCGCCCCAGGCGCGGAAAAGCAGCCCAGACAATCACGGCATGGTGGAGCCAGGGATATTACAAAGCCGAGGACGACGCCTTGCGGTCGGCGGTGGCCGCTTACGAAAAGCACTCCGGCAACAAGGTGGCGCTGGCGATCATTCCCCAGGCCGATCTGAACACCAAGATCATCGCCGCCATGACCGTGGGCGACGTGCCGGACGTGGTGCAGGCGGTCAGCGGCAACAATTTCACGCTGCC
>JAYWAX010000285.1:0-2015 GCA_043782125.1 Acetobacteraceae bacterium
GTTGAACACCAGCAGCAGCACCGCGTTCCATGGGCTTTCGCGCACCACGGCCTTGTCGCCCATGGACAGCACCAGGCGGTCCCGCTCGCCCGGCGTGAAGCCGCGGAATTGCGCCAGCACCCGCCCGGTTTCCATCGCTTTGACGGTTGCCTCGCCGGTCATGTAGTTGGCGCGGAAGCCGTCGAGATACGGACGGCCGGGCATATGGTACGTTTCGAAGCGCCGCCCGGTCCAATGGCTTCCCTTGACATAATCCCCGAAGACGAAGGGGCCGGAACCCAGCACGTTGCTTTTCGGAAACAACGGATCGGTCTTCAATTTCTCCGCGCTGTAAATGCAATTCCAGGGGGAGGCAAAATTCCCGGGCATCGCCGCATCGGGAAATTGCAGCTTGAACACCACGGTCGCGGGGTTCGGTGTTTCGATGGATGAAATCGCGGAATGATCCGCCTGGCGCGCCGAATAAACGCCTGGGGGCGGACGCACAATGCGCCGGTAGCTTTCCGCCACATCCGCCGATGTCAGTTTCGAGCCGTCGTGAAACCGGATATCGGACCGCAGTTTGAATGTATATGTCATGCGATCCGGCGACATCGTCCAGGATTCCGCCAGGTCGCCCTCTATTTTCGGATAAGCGGCGGTGGAGAATTTCAACAATGTCGAATAATGCGGAATGACCGAATGCACGAAGGCAAACGAACTGTTCGCGTGGCAGTCGTAATTCGGCGGTTCGGCGTCCACCGCGAATTCCAGCACCCCGCCCCGGCGCGGCGCGGGGTCCGGGCCCGCCGCGCGCGCACCGCCCAGCCCGAAACACAGCAACAGCGATGCCAGAAGACTGCGCGCCAGGGCGGCGATCAATTGCTCTGCCCGGTCTGCCAGCGGCGGAACTGATCGAACAAGGCGTCTTTTTCCTCTTGCGACATTTTCGGTCCGCCCGCGACGCGCTCCCGTTCCTCCAGAAACCGCAGGAAAATCGTCCGCAAATCCTGGCCCGCTGCGACGGCGGCGTTGCGCTTTAACCATTCGCCGGCAGGCGCGAATCGTTGCCAGCCCGGAATTTGGGTGGACAAATTGACCTCGGCCCATTTGCCGTGATGGCCCGGCGCGAGCAGCGACTGAAACTGGGTAAAGAACGTATCGACCAGGTTCGCGAGTTTTCGAAACGAATCCGATCCCGCCGCCGCCGGTCCGACAAACAATCCTGTCGCCACCGCCACCGTTTCTATCTGCGTATCGCGCGCGATCAAACCCGGATAATCTGCCGGGTTCAACCGCGACGGCACATAGGCCGCCACGATCTCCTGTGTCAGTGGCACCGGCACCAGATGCAAGCCCGCCGTATCGGCCAGGCGCAACAATGGCGAGGGCTTGCCGCCAACGAACGCCACCGCCGCGATCTCGCCACGGCGCAGCTTGTCGATCGCAACGCCGGGATCGTCATTCCCCAAAATCGGCGATACCTTTAATAACCGGAACAATTGCGCCGCCGTGACCGAGGTGTCGCCGGAACGCGGCCCCACGCTGACGATCTGGCCTGCGAGATCGGCGACCGTCGCGATCTCCGCCCGCGCCAGCAAATGAAACTCTACATAATTCAGCTTGGCGACATAACTCAGCCGAGTCTCCAGATCGGGAAACAAATTCTGCTGACGCGCGAAATCCAGAACATCCAACTGGATAAACGCCATGTCCACACCGCGCCCGTCCAGTAAATCGGCGATCCCCGCCAGCCCCGCACGGCCCACCATCGGAACCAGACGCCTGGTCGTGCCATCGTCGATCAAACCCGCGAGATCCTCGGCCATCCGCACCGTGATGCCTCCGGACGCACCGGTCTGAACGCCGATCGTGTCCACGGCGTCAGCGCCATGCGCAGGCAAAACCCCGATCGATAAACAAAGCGCGATCCAAAACGCGCGACCCACGGACGACCCGGCCATGCCAACCATCCCCATCGTTGTGCCCACCCCAATCTCTGCTGACCACCGCGCGAGTCGGTCAAGGTCCGAAGA
>JAYWAX010000286.1:0-2015 GCA_043782125.1 Acetobacteraceae bacterium
CGTCGAGACATCGTTACTGGAGGCCGCGACCTCTCTCGCGGTCTATGAATCGGCACATTATTTCGCCACCGGCACGCGGCCGCCCCGGATCGGGCAGGCCCATCGTGGGAGTTCGCCGTATCAGTGTTTCGCGACCGCCGATGGCCATATCACGATCGGTGCTTCACAGCAACATTTTTACACCAAACTCTGCGACATCGTCGGCCGGCCGGACCTCGTCGCCGATCCGCGCTTCACGACGGTCGCCGACCGGGTGGCCCACAATGACGCTCTTGTGGCGATGCTGGCCGAAAAATTGCGCGACAAATCCTCGGCGCACTGGCTCTCGGCGCTGGAAGCGGCGGGCATACCCGCCGGCCCGGTGCTGCATTACGACGAGGTCTTCACCGACCCGCAGATCCTGGCGCGCGAGATGGTCGCGAAGACCGAACATCCCGTGACGGGGCCGTTTCATACCCTGGGCGTAACGGTCAAGCTGTCCGAGACCCCCGGCTCCGTCCGTCTGCCCGCCCCGCGTCTGGGCGAACACACCCAGTCCGTATTGGGCCAGAGAAAAGAAACGGGCCAGCGGAAAGACGCGGCGGAATGATACCGGCGGCCCTCGCCATCCAGGGCTCTCCGTTTCCGGGATACGACAAGGGGAAGCCACGATGGCTTTCCTCTCGAACCTGGTAATCCCGTCCGCCTGTTTCAGGAGGGCGGTTCACGCGGCGAGGACAGGGAGGACTCGTCGGGCGCGAAATCCTGCAGCACCATGACGCACCCCGTCCCGGACGGCTGGAGAGAGGCGCGGATGAAGCCGATTTCCAGACAGAACCCGTTGGCGCGGGCGTAGTTTCGCAAGGTCTGGATGGTGGGGTTTTGTTGCCCGCTCTCCAGGCGCGAGATCGCGGTTTGCGTCGTCTCCATCCGTTCCGCCACCTGCGCCTGGGTCAGATGGGAATGGGCGCGCATCTGAACGAGCGTATCGGCGAGGACTTTGACGGTGTGCTCCAGGGCCGTAGATTTTTTTGGCAACCACGTCCTCCGCCGATCCTGACAACGATTGATGGCGAAAACGCCAACAGGCGAAATTTCGCGATGTCGCGGACGCTACTTGCGCCCGTGCGCCGGCACAAGGAGGATGGCGCATGACGGTGTTACCGGATTTCGACAGTCCGCGGCTGGCGCGGGAGATCGAGGCGCTTTCCCCCGCGCTGATCGCCGATCTGCCGTTCGGGGTCATCGGCCTCGACGCGGACGGTGTGGTACGGGTTTACAATGAAACCGAGGCGCGTTTGTCGGGCTATAAGGGCAGGCCCGCCCTGGGAAGGCTGTTCTTCACGGATGTGGCTCCCTGCATGAACAACGGGTATTTCAAGGGACGGATCGACAGGGCGGCGCGGGCGGGAACCCTCGACATCCGGTTCACCTTCACCGGAGATTTCAGCGACCGGAAACGCGAACTGGATGTGCGCGTGCAGACGGCCCGCGATGGCGGCACCTGGATTTTTCACCGGCGTGCCGCGGCGGACCGGGCCTCGCGATGAACCCTCCGGGGATGGTGCCGCCAAGGGGATGCGGGCCGGAAAACGGAAATCCCGGCAACCGCCACGCCCCCTTCACCCGCTGCCGATCAACACGCCGGTCGCGAACACCAGGGCACCCCCAAGCGCCACCTGAAGCGTGGCCGCGAGGGGAGGCGCGTCCATGTACTTCCAGCGTATCCAACTGATCACGCCCAGTTCCACGATGACGACGGCGATGGCGAGGGCGGTGGCGACATAGAAGGAAGGGATGAGATAGGGCAGCGTGTGCCCGATCCCGCCCGCCGTGGTCATCAGCCCGCAGACCAGTCCCCGCAGCCAGGGCGCGCCGCGTCCGGTCAGGCTGCCATTGTCCGACAAAGCCTCGGCGAAGCCCATGGAGATGCCGGCGCCGATCGAAGCCGCCATGCCGACCAGAAACGTCTCCCACGTCTTGCCGCTGGCGAAGGCGGTCGCGAAAACCGGCGCCAGGGTGGAGACAGACCCATC